>MNYV01000122.1 GCA_001873285.1 Nitrospirae bacterium CG2_30_53_67 | reverse complement strand
GGTTACGCTTAGCGTGTCCCGCTTTTCTATATCTTTGTCGTTAGATCCCGGCATCTCCTTGAATCTATTCTTGCCGGGCCGGGACCGTCTGCGACGGCTACTACATTAAGGCATCTTGGGGTCCAGTGTTTTTCTCTGGAGATTTCGTTTGCGTTCTTGTACTCGGTTTACCGGCATCAGTATTTCACTTGAACCCTTGAACCCTGGAATCCTCGAACCCTTTTTACCCACTAAATGGGAGAAGAACCAAAAATATGAAATCAATCCCCCTCACCACACCCTCTCCCCGCTGGGGAGAGGATTAAGGTGAGGGGCATTTTCAGGTGAAACTAATCACAGAGGTTGTGAACTGACTCTGAACAAGTAGAAAGGAGCATTGAAGATGAAATTCAAAGGATCAAGGACAGAAAAAAATTTACTGACGGCTTTTGCAGGGGAATCACAGGCCAGGAACCGGTATACATACTTCGCAGGCCAGGCCGGAAAGGAAGGTTTCGTTCAGATTGCGGACATCTTCGAGGAGACGGCCGATCAGGAACGGGAACATGCCAAGAGGTATTTCAAGTTCCTTGAGGGAGGTGAGGCCGAGGTAAAGTGGTCATTCCCAGCAGGGAAGATCGGCACGACCGCGGAGAATCTCAAGGCTGCGGCAGCCGGGGAACATGGCGAATGGACTGAGATGTACCCTGGGTTTGCCAAGATCGCCCGTGAGGAGGGTTTCGAGGCTGCAGCCAAGGCTTTTGAGGCGATCTCGGTGGCCGAAAAACAGCATGAGAAACGCTACAACGACCTCCTTGCCAATGTCCAGTCAGGCCAGGTCTTTAAGAAGAACAAAAAGGTGATCTGGCGTTGCCGTAATTGCGGCTACCTCCATGAGGGGGCCGAAGCCCCGGAGACCTGTCCGGCGTGCTCGCATCCGCAGGCGCACTTTGAGGTCCTTGGTGAAAACTGGTAGGGTTACTGGGCTTTTTTCCGAAAAGGCCATGAGTTAGTTACATAAACATCAAAAAAAGTTGCAAGGAGGATATGAAGATGTCGACCAAAGAACTGCAGGAAAAGATTCTCAAGACCTTGAAGAACTGGCAGAAGGTGGAAGACTCATCGGTGGAGTCTACCGGAAATGTGATGAAAAAGAGCACGAATCCGATAGTTCATATCGTCATGGAGATCATTCAAAACGACTCCAGGACGCACCATCGGGTTCAACAGATGATCGTTGACAGCATGGAAAAGAAGGCGCTCTCGCTGACCCCTGAGGAGATGGGCGGGGTCTGGGACATGATAGAGAAGCATCTCCAGATCGAGAAAAAGATGGTCGAACACGTGGAAGAGGCCCTCAGCGCGCTCAAAGGAAAGAAGATGATCGTTCAGGAATATCTTCTGAACTACCTGCTCACAGACGAGAGGAAACACGACAAGCTCCTTTCCGATTTCAATAGCATCAAGAAAGGGATGTATCCCTACGCGTAAGACGTCTCAGGCACTGAATATCCTCATCGGCGGTGAAGCGGGACAAGGTCTCGTGACCATTGGGGAACTGCTCTCCAGAAGTCTTGTCCGAAGCGGTTATTCCATTGTTGTGACCCAGGACTATCAGTCCAGGATTCGAGGCGGTCACAACACCTTTGCCGTCCGGGTGAGCGCCGGGGAGATCTATGCCCCGCAGGAGTCCGTGGATCTCCTGATCGCCCTGAACCAGGAGACGGTCCGTCTGCACCGGGATGAAGTTTCTCCTCAAGGTCTCATGGCGGCGGATCAGGAATTTGATGTTCCAGAAAATCGCTGTCTCGCTGTCCCCTACAAAGACCTTTCCCTGCCTCGGTATTCGAATGTTGCGGCCCTGGGGATTGCAGGATTCCTCTTGGGGCTTGAGGAAGATCTGATCGCCCGTTTACTGGACGATCTCTTCGGGAAGAAGGACCCCAATCTGGCCGAGCAGAACCGGAAGGTTTTGAGTTCCGCATTTCGGTGGTCTGCAGGACAGAAGACTTCATTCCAAAAGCTCCCGAAGGTGTCGAATCCGCCAAAACGGCTGATGCTCAACGCTAACGATGCCATTGCATTAGGCGCCCTTTCAGCCGGTGTCCGGTTTTGCGCTTTTTATCCCATGACTCCCTCGACCTCGATCTCGCTCAGTCTCGCGGCCAGCGCCGAGAAGATGGGTCTGATTGTGGAACAGGCCGAGGATGAAATCGCCGCCGTCAACATGGCCATTGGCGCCTCCTTTGCCGGAGCGCCGAGCATGACCGCCACATCGGGCGGCGGGTTCGCCCTGATGGTGGAGGGGGTCAGTCTTGCTGCCATGACCGAAACCCCTGTTGTGATCGTGGTCGGGCAGCGTCCTGGCCCGGCCACCGGACTCCCCACACGGACCGAGCAGGCCGACCTGGAGTTTGTGCTCCATGCCGGACACGGGGAATTTCCGAAGGCCATCTTTGCTCCGGCCAACGTGGAGGATGGATTCTATCTTACACGTAAGGCCTTTGAACTGGCGGAACGGTATCAGGGGCCGGTCTTTATCCTCACGGACCAGTTTCTCTCGGATTCCTACAGGGCCGTCGCTCCTTTTGACATCGGGAACTTGCCGCAGGTCCATGCGGGGGCAGACCCTGTATCCGTGAATGAGCCTTACAAACGATATGCATTGACCGAAACCGGCATCTCCCCCAGACTCCTTCCCGGAAGGAGCAGGCATCTCGTGATGGTGGACAGCGATGAGCATACCGAAGAGGGGCATATTACCGAGGATCTTTCCATACGTACACGCATGGTTCAGAAGCGGCAGAATAAACTGAACGGACTCCGAGGTGAGGTCACCCCGCCTGTCTGCGAAGGAGACGACAGACCGGATCTTCTGCTTGTCTCCTGGGGTTCGACCATGGGGTCGGTCCTGGAGGCGGCATCCAAACTGCGGGAGGAGATGAGGCGTGTTGCAACGCTGCATTTTTCGCAGGTCTGGCCCATGGCGCCGGATCAGTTCATCGGGTATTTACAGGAGGCTCGAGAGGTGGTCTGTGTAGAGGGGAACGCCACGGGTCAGCTTGCCAGGCTGATCCGACGGGAGACCGGATTCGAGATTAAAAGGAAGATACTCCGGTATGACGGACTCCCCATCACGCCGGAGTGGATTCTAAGGGAATTAAACAGAGCGTCATAAGTCAACCACATCATGTCATTCCCCGACTCGATCGGGGAATCCAGACAATAAAACCGGATTGTCCGGTCAAGCCGGACAATGACAGACACTTCTGTCAGAAGGGTAAATCCCTATGGTGACACAGCACGATTATGGAGATTATGAAACAGCCTGGTGCCCGGGATGCGGGAACTTCTCAATCCTCAAGGCAGTCAAACAGGCCCTGGCCGCAAGCGGGATCGAACCTCACCAAGTTCTTTTTGTTGCAGGCATCGGACAGGCTGCCAAGGCGCCCCATTACCTGAACGCCAATCTCTTCAACGGCCTGCACGGGAGGCATCTTCCCGCAGCCACAGGCGCCAAGCTCGCCAACCCGGGGCTGACCGTGATCGCGGAAAGCGGGGACGGATGCACCTATGGGGAAGGGGGGAACCATTTCCTGTCGGCGATCCGGCGCAACGTGGACCTGACGGTTCTGGTGCACGACAATCAGGTCTACGGACTGACCAAGGGGCAGGCCAGCCCCACGTCGGATCCAGGTTTTGTGACCAAGGCCCAGCCTGAAGGGGTGAAGTCTGAACCGTTCAATCCCGTGGCTTTGGCCGTGGCCATGCATGCCGGTTTTGTGGCCAGGGGTTTTTCAGGAATGGCCGGCCATCTCACGGACATGATTCAGAAGGGGATCGCACACCGGGGTCTGTCATTGATTGATGTTCTGCAGCCCTGCGTCTCGTTCAATAAGGTCAATACCTTTGCCTGGTACAAGAAGAGATGCTATGAATTGCCGAAGGGATACGATCCTGAAAACTGGGACAAGGCCATGGCAACGTCCATGGAATGGGGCGAGAAGATCCCTGTAGGCATTATCTACCGAAACAGCAGGCCGCCCTATGAATCAAAATTTCCGGTTTTGGATCAAGGCCCCTTGGTCGGCCGGGAGGTGGACAGGCTCAGGTTGAAGACGATTATGGAAGAGTATGGATAATTGGAATCAAGCCGCTCGATTTTGTGAAGATCCTCTTTTTATTAAGGTTCTCATAATAGAAACGACGTCATGAATCATGTTATTCTATTTCGAGACTATTAATAAATGTGCTGCTTGACAGGAAGACCAAGGGATTGGTATAAGAGAGGCGTCTGGAGATTGAATGAGAACGTCCTTGGTGGTGATGATCCTGGTCCTTCTTGGCTTCGCAGCGGCTGCCGCTCTTTTCGGCATTTATCTGATCCCATTGAGCACAGGGGACCCGTCCCCGGTCCAGCCCATTGCCTTCAGCCACAAGGTTCATGCCGGGGAAAATGAGATCCATTGCCTTTACTGCCACCGGTACGCGAAGGTCTCAAGGTCTGCCGGGGTGCCGGACCTGGAGACCTGCAGAAACTGCCATATCATCATCGCTCGTGACAATCCCGAGGTCAAGAAACTCATGGAGTACTGGAAGAACAAGGAGCCTGTCCCCTGGGTCAAGGCGCATGATCTTCCGGACCATGTCTATTTTCCTCACAAGATGCACGTCAATGCAGGAACGGCCTGTACCTTCTGCCATGGGGACGTGGCCTCCATGGACCGGATCCGGAGAGTCTCCAGCCTCAAGATGGGATGGTGCCTGGGCTGCCACCGCAAGAACAAGGTGAGTATTGATTGCTGGACGTGTCATGTATAAAGAGATTTCAAATTTGAAATTTGAGATTTGAAATTGAAAGAGACTATGGGAATCAAACGGAGAAAGTTTCTGCAATTGACCGGGTTGACCGCCGCGGGGACCATGCTGTCATCATGCGGTAAAGGGGCCGAGAAGCTGATCCCGTTCCTCATCCCGCCGGATGACGGATCCATTCCCGGCGTGGTGAACTATTTCGCAAGCGCCTGCAGGCAATGCCCTGCAGGGTGCGGGACCCTGGTTCAGGTCGCCGAAGGGCGTGCCAAGAAAATCGAAGGGAACCCCCTTCATCCGGTCAATCAGGGCAGGCTCTGTGCAAGGGGCCAGGCGGCTCTGCAGGATCTCTACCATCCGGACCGGATCCGTCAGCCCATGAAGCGGACTGGGGCCAAAAGGTCCGGCGCCTTTGCTCCCATCTCCTGGGCAGAGGGGATGAAGATTCTGGTGGAGCAGTTGAAGGGACTGAAGGATCAGGGCCGGGCCGATCAACTCCTCCTGGTGACCCCCAGGCTGCAAGGGTCTCTACATGAATTATTCCGGACCTTCATGACTGCGTATGGATCTCCCCGGCGCCTCTCTTACGAGTTCCTGTCGACCGAATGTGATGAACAGGCCGGCCTTGCCGTGTACGGCAGGTCCGACCTTCCGGACTATGACATCGAGCATACGCAATATCTCCTGAGTTTCGGGGCGGATTTCCTGGAAACTTACCTTTCACCTGTCCGGTACGGGAATGCCTTCGGAAAGATGCGCCAGGCCCGCCCGACCATCCGGGGACGGTTCACCTACGCGGGGCCTCGGCTTTCCATGACCGCGGCCTCCGCGGACCGATGGCTCCCGGTGAAGACGGGGCAGGAGGGTATCCTGGCGCTCGGTATGGCCAAACTGATTCTCGACGAGGGGCTTTATAACCGCCAGGCGGTTCAGGCCATGGGAGGAGACCCCGAAGAATGGAAGGCAAGGCTTTCCGGATATGACCTTCAGCAGGTGGCCGAGGCTACAGGTCTCAAGCCGAAAGAGATTGCATCGACCGCGCGTGAGTTTGCCACGATCCGGCCTTCTCTTGCCATGGCCGGGGACGCGGCGGCCTTCCAGACCAACGGCAGGGATGCAGTTGAGGCCATCCATTTTCTAAACCTTCTGGCCGGGAATGTCGGGAAGCCGGGCGGGGTTCTGTTTCGGCCTGAATCATCCGCCCCGGAGGAACAAAGCGGTTTTGCGGACCTTGTCTCGGCGATTGATGCCATGCAGTCACAGAAGATCGGTCTGGCTCTGGTCTATCTATGCAACCCGGTTTACAGTATCCCGAAATCCACACGGTTTCAGGAAGCCTTCCTCAAGGTCCCCTTCGTAGTCAGCTTTTCATCCATCATGGATGATACATCCAGGTACGCGGACCTCATCCTTCCGGACCATTCGGATCTGGAGAGCTGGGGCGATGTGATCCCCCGTGCCGGTATCCGTTCCTCTGTGACGGGGGTGATGCAGCCGGTGGTGAGGCCGATTTATGATACCCGGCCGGTCCCGGACCTGATCCTAACCGCGTCCCAGGCCCTCGGCGGGAAGATGCGGGAGGCTCTCCCGTATAAGAATTACCTCGAGATGCTCAAAGAGTCTGTGCAAAAAAAATTGAACGCCCCTTCCGGACCCGCTTTCGAAAGGATCTGGGTCGGAATCTTGCAGAAAGGGGGGATATTCGGGCCGGAACAGGTCGCGGCCCCCCGGAAGATCAGCGGGACATTCAGCCCGGCGCCGGTGCGGCCGCCCCGTTTCCAGGGGGATGAAGAGACTTATCCCTTATACCTTGCGGTCTTTCCTTCTCCCTCTCTATATGACGGACGTGAGGCTCATCTCCCATGGCTCCAGGAACTCCCTGACCCCATGACCACGGCCGTATGGGGCTCCTGGGTGGAGATCCACCCCAAGACCGCAGCATCCCTCGGCATTCAACAGGGGGATCTGGTCCAGGTAGAGTCGCCCCAGGGGGCGATTCGCGTGCCGGCCGTGATCTTTCCGGCGATCCGTCCGGACCTGGTGGCCGTGCCCATGGGGCAGGGGCATCAGGGAATGGGGCGCTACGCTTCGAATATCGGCGCCAATCCGCTCGCCCTCCTTGCGCCGATCATGGATGAGGAGAACAGGCTGCCGGCCTGGGGTGCGACCCGGGTGCGTCTGACACGGATTTCCGACCAAGGGAATCTTACGGTCATGGGGCATCCGGAGGGGAGCTACCGCGGAGAACTGATGGAGATCTAAACCGTGTCAACGTCCATTCTATTACGAGAACCTTAACATGAGTATGAAAGACACAGACAACAAAGGGCATACAGTGAAATACAAATGGGGCATGATCATTGACTTGGACCGATGCACCGGGTGCGGCGCCTGCGTCGTGGCCTGCCATGCGGAAAATAACGTCCCCTTCGTGGGGAAGAAAAAGAGCGGTTACGGCCGCGCCATGCACTGGATCCGGATTGAACGCTACTGGGAGGGGGAGTATCCGAATGTCCGGGCGAGGTTCATCCCGCTCCTTTGCCAGCAGTGCAACAACGCCCCGTGCGAGCCGGTCTGCCCGGTCTATGCCAGTTACCATAATGCCGAGGGGCTGAACGCACAGGTTTATAACCGGTGCGTGGGGACGCGGTATTGCGCAAACAACTGCCCCTATTCGGTTCGGGTCTTCAATTTTTTTGAGCCGTCATTCCCAGATCCGCTGAATCAGCAGCTCAATCCGGATGTGACCGTCCGGAGCAAGGGGGTCATGGAGAAGTGCACCTTCTGTATCCAGAGGATACGGCGGGCCAAGGAGGCGGCAAAACAAGAGAGGAGGGTCATCCGTGACGGCGAGATTCAGCCGGCCTGCGCCCAGACCTGCCCGCCGGAGGCCATGGTCTTCGGCAATATGGCCGATCCTGAAAGCCGCGTCTTCCGGCTGTCCCGAAGCACCAGGAGGTTCCGGCTGATCGAGGATCTGGGGACCGATCCCTCGGTGATCTACCTCAAGGGAGGAGGACATGAGCATGTCCGATGACAGGGACCTGGTTTCAAAGGATACAAAGACCATACAGCAGGAGCTGACCTCATCCATGAACCCGCCCACCTGGAAGTGGTTTCTGCTTGTAGGATTTTTGGGGCTCATCGTGATCTGGGGAGGGATTGCCTGGGGTTATCAGATCAAAGTCGGAATGGGTGCGGCCGGGATCAACCTTCCGGTGATGTGGGGGTTCTATATCGTCAGCTTTGTCTTCTGGGTTGGGCTCTCGCACTCCGGGACCATGGTCTCCGCGATTCTCCGCCTTGCCAAGGCCAACTGGCGAAGGCCGATCCTGCGGGGGGCCGAGGCCTTGACCGTTTTTACGATCCTGGTGGCCGGGACCTTCCCCATGATCCATCTGGGCCGTCCCTGGAAGCTCCTCTACTTTCTCCCCATCCCCAATCAGCGGGGCCTCTGGCCCAACTTCCGCTCGCCCCTGCTCTGGGATATCATAGCCATTACCACCTATATCATCGGGAGTTCGCTCTTTCTCTACCTTGGGATGCTCCCTGATCTTGCTATCGTACGGGACCGGTCTTCGGGCTGGAGGAAGCAGCTCTATTCGGTCCTTGCCATGGGATGGCGAGGATCGGCACACGAGTGGCGCGTCTTCGCCAAGGCATCCACACTCATGGCGGTCCTGATCATCCCGGTGGCCGTCTCGGTCCATTCCATCGTCTCCTGGGACTTCGCCATGACCCTGGTGCCGGGTTGGCACAGCACCATCTTCGCTCCGTATTTCGTGATCGGGGCTATCTTCTCGGGCGTGGCCGCCGTGATCACGGTCATGGTGGTGATCCGCAAGGCCTTTCATCTGGAGGCGTATCTGCGTCCGATCCATTTCGACAATATGGGGAAGATCCTCCTCGTCGTCTCCCTCTTATGGACCTATTTCTATTTTTCCGAGGTTCTGACGACCTGGTACGGGCACAAGCCCATCGAGTGGGAGGTCTTTACCTTCATCGCAGAGCGGTACTGGTATCTTCTCGGCCTCATGGTGCTCGGGAACTCCTGCATCACGATTCCTGCGCTCTGCTTCAAAAAGGTGCGAAGATCCATTCCGGCCATACTGATCATCTCTCTTTTTGTGAACGTGGGGATGTTCATCGAGCGGTTCCTGATTGTGGTCCCGACCCTCTCTCACAGGAACGTCCCTTTCATCTGGGGGGTCTACCACCCCACATGGGTGGAGATCTCGATCATGGCTGCTGCATTTGCAGGATTCGCCCTCCTGTACACACTCTTTTCCAAGTTCTTTCCCATTGTCTCCATCAACGATGTGATGGAGGGCGAAATCTTGCGGTCAAAGACTCAGCTTGGCCGGACGACCTTGAATACACATATTACGGAGGAACAGCAGGATGGAAACCCTGGGACTTTTTAAAG
Organism: Nitrospirae bacterium CG2_30_53_67; assembly: GCA_001873285.1. Lineage (NCBI taxonomy): Bacteria > Pseudomonadati > Nitrospirota > Nitrospirae bacterium CG2_30_53_67. Next base: position 15,570 of record MNYV01000122.1, on the reverse strand, counting down.
ACCCGCAGACCGCAGCCGGGGCCGTGGAGGCCCTGATCCAGAGCGGCATGGATGAAAAGGCCATGACCTCGCTCTCTTCCGCCCCGTATCCGAACGGTGTGATCGTCAAGGAGGAGAGGCGCTCCTATTTCCGCTGGATCTCCCTAACCGGCGGAGCGGTGGGAATAATTCTTGGTTTCTCCCTGTCGGTCCTTACGGCCTGGCTCTATCCCCTTTATACTGGGGACAAGCCCATCATATCGCTTTTCCCCGTAGGGATCATTACCTATGAATTCATGATGCTCTTCGCCATTCTTGGAACCATCGGCGGCATGTTTCTGGAGATGGGGCTCCCTAAATTCAAAAAACGCCTGTATGATCCGGAGATATCACGGGGACTGATCGGGATCTTGGTTGACTGCAGGGACCGGAACCAGCAGGACAAGGCCAGGGAGATCATGCAGAAGGCCGGGGCCGTGAGGGTCCGGCTTGCCGAAGGCACGTATGGGGAGGACGAGAAATGAGGCGCTTCATTTTCTCTATCCGGTTTCTGCTCATAACGGAATTCCTGTTCGGCATTGTGGGATGCCATGACATGGAAGATCAGCCGTCCTTCAAGGCCCAGGAGGGGCCGAGGCTCTCATCACCGGATGAATCCATGCCCATTCAAGGGAAGGAAGTCTTGATCCCCGGAGAGACGCTGATCAATCCTGTACCGGTGAATGATGCATCGGTTCAGCGGGGGGAGACCCTCTTCGAGATCAACTGCGCCATGTGCCACGGGAAGCAGGGGTTTGGAGACGGTCCTGTAGGAAAAAAGTTTCTGCCTCAGCCGGCCAATCTCCATGAGCAAAGAATACAGCAGATGAAGGATGCGGACATCTTTATCCGGATCACCTTCGGCTTCGGGACCATGCCCTCCTTTCAGAAAAGGATTTCCCCTCAGGAGCGATGGAACCTGGTTAATTATCTGCGGGTTTTCAGAGAAAGGCCTTCTGGGTCTTGATCCGGACAAGAGGGGAATCCCTCCCTAACAAACCCTGTCATTCCCCGACAGCCAGTCCCGTCATTCCCCACAGCCAACCCCGTCATTCCCCGACTTGATCGGGGAATCCAGATATTCACTCCTCATATATTAAGGTTCTCATAATAGAAACGACATCATGTAGAGAATCCCTCCCCTCTACGAGCCATCGGCCGATCAACCCATTCGAGGGCAGGATCTAACCTCCCTTTGCCCCTTCGACTGCGCTCAGGGCAGGCGACGGGAGGAATTTCATTTCCCCCTCCTTTGTAAGGAGGGGAATGGGGAGGTAGCCCCCCCCTGGATCTACCCCACCTATCCTCCCCTTACAAAGGGGAGGCGAATAGGGTGGATCAGCTTTTTAATGCGCCTGCCTGTGCTGTGTGGTAGCACGCAGACAGGCGCGCGGGGCCACCTGTCTACCGACACAGCAGGCAGGCAAGGGGAGATTTTTTGAACCATCTCTATTCTTTCCTGCCCGACTAATAAAAATATACCGCTCTTATCCCCTCTGGTGTCTTCATCGAAAGAATCACTTTACTCCCGGCTTTGCCGGGGGTAAAGTGATTACTGAAGAAGAATTCAGGGGGCTTTCGGACTGGCTAATGGATCATGAGCATCTGAAGACATGTTGGCCGTATAGTGTTTTTTTTATTGGAATCAACCCACACTCTTACGCGAAGAGCCCAATTTCCTTCACCGGAATTACGAATAGTATCTCTCCGTAACCTCTTTCCATTTGTTCTGGGCTTGGAGGATGATCTCGATGAATTCACGTACGGCGCCGCGGCCGCCCGGATGCGAGAGAATAAGATCGGCCTGTCCCCTGGTCTCCAGGTCGGCATCGGCCACCGCGGCGGAAAGACCGGCACGCCGAAAAATCGGAAGATCGATGAGATCATCCCCGATATAGGCAGCCTCCTCATCTGTCAGATCCCATTTTCCGATAATTTCGTCATAGGCCTCGATTTTTCTCTTTGCCCCCTGGCGGACCTCTTCGATCCCCAGTTCCCTGGCCCTCAGATTCACAACCGGGGACTCCCTTCCGGTGATGATCGCAAAACGGAGGCCTGCCCGTTGGGCAAGCTTGATCCCATGGCCGTCACGGACATGAAAAGTTTTGGTCTCCAGCCCATGTGCGTCATAGGTGATGCCGCCGTCGGTCATGACCCCGTCCACGTCGAGTATGATCCAACGGATCTTCAAGGCTTTTTCCCGGATAGCGTCGTCCATCAATCGATCCCCTTGAAATCGCCCTCTCGAATTCCCGTATGCCCGAATCCGCCTGAAGCCCTTCCGGTCTCCGGAAGGACCTGCACCTGGACCCACTCGGCCCTGAACACCGGAACGATCACCATCTGTGCGATCCGGTCTCCCCTGCGTACGGTGAATGGTTCCGGGCCGTGATTGATCATCAGTACCCCGATTTCTCCACGGTAATCCGAATCTATGGTGCCTGGTGAGTTGAGGAGGGTGATCCCATGCTTCAAGGCCAGACCGCTCCTGGGCCTGATCTGAGCCTCAACGCCTTCCGGCAGCGCAATAAAAATTCCTGTAGGAATCCGCTTGCACTCACCGGGCTCTATGATCTCTTGTTCCTGTATGGCTGCGAGAAGATCCATTCCTGAGGCATGTTCGGACATATACGCGGGCATCTGAAGGTCGCGGCAGTTTTCTCTCTTACATATCTGGACCTGAATGATCTTCATGAGGTCAGTTCTAAGACGTCTTGCGCCGTTTTTAAAGGCATGATTCTTACGACAACAAGAGTGGGTATCCCCCCCTCTTGTTGTCGCAAGGATGTTTTTATTTTTTCTTTTCCTTCTCGGGCATGGCTTCCTTGCGGCTCAGCCGTATCTTTCCCTGCCGGTCGATTTCCAGAACCTTGACCAGGGTCTGATCGCCTTCCTTGAGCACGTCTTCCACCCGGTTGACCCGGAAATCAGCCAGCTGCGAGATGTGCACCAGGCCGTCTGTGCCCGGAAAGATCTCCACAAAGGCCCCGAAATCCATGATCTTCCTGACCGTCCCAAGATAGATCTTCCCTACCTGGGCCTCCTGGGTCAGGTCCCGGATGATCTTGATGGCATTCTCGCATGCCTCAGAATCCGCAGAGGCGATCTTGACGGTTCCATCGTCCTCGATGTCGATTTTCGCGCCGGTCTGCTCCACAATGCTCCGGATCATCTTGCCTCCGGGGCCGATCACCTCCCGGATCTTGTCCGGATGAATCTTGATGGTCACGATTCTCGGAGCGAGAACCGAAATATTTTCCCTGGGTACAGGGAGGGCCTCAAGCATCTTCTTCAGGATAAAGATCCGTCCTTCCCTGGCCTGTGCCAGGGCCCTGGACATGATTTCCCTGTCCACTCCGGATATCTTGATATCCATCTGTAGGGCCGTCACGCCTTTTTCCGTCCCTGTCACCTTGAAGTCCATATCTCCGAAATGGTCCTCAGCGCCGAGGATGTCCGAGAGGATGATGACGTCGTCACCCTCCTTGATCAACCCCATGGCGATACCTGAAACCGGTGAGGCGATCGGGACCCCTGCATCCATGAGGGATAATGTGCCGCCGCAGACCGTGGCCATGGAGGACGACCCGTTGGATTCGGTGATCTCCGAGACGATCCGTATGGTATATGGAAATTTTTCTTCATCAGGGATGACCGGGGTCAATGCCCGTTCGGCCAGGGCGCCGTGTCCGACTTCCCGCCTGCCGGGTCCGCGAAGCATCTTGGCCTCTCCCACGCTATAGGGCGGGAAATTGTAATGAAGCATGAAGCGTTTGGTCGATTCGCCCTCCAGGGCGTCGATGCGCTGTTCATCCGAGGAGGTTCCCAGGGTCGTGACCACGATGGACTGCGTCTCCCCTCGAGTGAACAGGGCGGATCCGTGTGTCCTGGGAAGAAAACCAACCCGGCAGCTAATGGGACGCACCTCATTGAATGAGCGTCCGTCCACCCGCTTCTTCTCTTGTATGATCAGCCTTCTTAAGTCTTCCCTCTCTATTTCGGAACAGACTCCGCTGATGAAGGCCTTCTTCGACCCGGTTTCATCATCGAACCTTTTGATCATTTCCTGAAGGACGTCGTCGAGCTCCTTCTGACGGGCATGTTTCCCCGGTGTGGCATTCACAGACCGGATCATCTCCGCGGCAGCGGAGCGAATCTCCGCTTCAAGTTGTTTCCCGGCTTCATCAGGGACGGGTGTTTCAAGGACCCTTTTCACCGGATTGACACGGCGCTGAAGTTCCTCCTGAATCTCCACAATCCGGATGATTTCTCTATGGCCGAACTCGATGGCTTCGGCCATGACCTCTTCGGGAAGTTCCCTGGCGCCGGCCTCGACCATGGTCACGGCCTCGCGTGTCCCGGCCACAATCAGGTTGAGTTCGCTGTCTGCCATCCGGCTGTATGTGGGGTTGATCACGAATTCACCATTGATCCTGCCCACGCGCACCCCTCCCACCGGTCCTTTGAAAGGAACGTCGGATATCGCAAGGGCAGCCGAAGCCCCGATCAGGGCAATCGTATCCGGATAATTCTGCTGATCCGCAGAGAGGACGGTGGCAATCACCTGGGTTTCAAAGAAATAGTTTTTAGGAAAAAGGGGACGGAGGGGCCGGTCGATCAGTCTTGAGGATAAGGTTTCGAACTCAGTGGGTCTTCCCTCTCTCTTGAAAAAACCGCCGGGAATCTTTCCTGCGGCATAAAACTTTTCCTGGTATTGAATGGTGAGCGGGAGGAAATCCACACCCTGCCGTTCGTTATGATCGGAGACCGCGGTCACCAGGACCATGGTGTCTCCGTAGCGCGCCATCACGGCGCCTGATGCCTGTTTGGCCACGTTTCCCGTCTCTATGGAAAGGAGGCGCCCCCCCACCATGGTTTCAAGTTTATGTATCATCGTTATATCTGCGCTCCTATGCGATGACCCGCGCAGGGTATCGCTTTGGGGCCTGCAATACGGACCACAGATAAACGCAGTTAAGGAACGAACAATTTAAACTCGATGATTCTGCCGTTCCTTATCTGTGTCCATCTGTGGCTAAAAGCTGCAGGCCTGTTGTTGAGTTACTTACGGATCCCTAATTTGTCAATCAATTGGCGGTATCTGTTAATGTCTTTCTTTATCAAATAGTCCAGGAGCTTACGCCTTTGACCGACCATTTTCAGCAAACCCCTGCGTGAATGGTGGTCCTTTTTATGGACCTTGAAGTGTTCCGTAAGATAATTGATTCTCTCCGAGATGATGGCGACTTGGACCTCAGGAGATCCGGTATCGCCCTCATGCTTTTTATATGAATCAATAATCTTTTGTTTCTGCTCCTTGACCATAGTCATATGTCTGCTCACCTCCTCTTGGATTAGACCTCTTCACATGAATAAAAAAATCCTTCTCTTTATTCTTTCTGCCTGTTACTTTTTAACATATCGGACGAATCAAGTAAAGCTATTTTTTCATCCTGGCAGAAGACCTTCTTCGGATGGACGTTGGGAACTCCGGACGGAGAACGATCCAGCCTGCCGATGGACAAGAAATCACCGTCCTCTCCATAGAGGCGGCATAGCCGGCCTGTCTGCCAGGAGTCCGGCATCCCGGCAAGGTCTTCCTGGTCCAAAGGCTGCCCGTATCGGATCTTTTGTATTCGGTCGGAACGAACCACTACGGGTATAAAGTGAGACAACGGAACGTCCATGGGGACCAGAAGGGCCGTCACGTCATCCGGGTTCATGGCCGTGATCTCGGACAGGGGGTGCGCATCCTTCTCGGTAAATGAGGCGCTCTCAGTGCGGCGGAGCCGGCTCATATGGGCGCTCATGCCCATGACCCTGCCGATATCCCGGCAAAGCGAACGCATATAGGTTCCCCGTGAACATCGCACCCAAAAGGATATCTCAGGAAGGCGGCATTCCACTTCACGGATTTCGTAAATCGTCACGGCACGGGGCTCTCGACAGACATCCTCTCCCTTTCTGGCATATTCGTAGAGCCTGCGCCCGTGTTTCCTGACGGCCGAAAACAGTGGAGGAACCTGCTGGATTTCGCCTGAAAAAAGGTTCAACGCCGACCGGACCTGTTCCTCGGTGATTCCGCTGATCTCCGTCTTCCGGATGACCCGGCCGGAGGCATCGTCCGTATCGGTCTCTTCTCCGAATTTCAGCCGGACTCGGTACGCCTTGGGGATGTCCATCAGGTATTCCGTAATCCGTGCGGCCTGCCCCACGCAGAGAGGGAGAAGCCCGGTCGCATCGGGATCGAGAGTCCCTGCATGCCCGATCTTCCGAACACCAAGATGCCTGCGCAATTTTGCTACAATGTCATGGGATGTCCATCCGGCGGGTTTGTCCACGATCAGAAGGCCGCTGGTTCTGCGGCAGGACCGAAGTTTCTTCTCTTCTTCTCTTATCACCTCAACCATGAACTTCAACGCCTTCTTCCTCAGGCACTTCATCCTGCAAGGATTCGGCCACCATACGGAGAACTTTCTTCATGACATCCTTCAGGGATCCTTTCATGATGCACCCGGCTGCATTGTGGTGCCCGCCTCCTTCAAACTTCTCTGCGATGGCCGCCACGTTCACCTCGCCCTTGGACCGCATGCTGATCTTGATCTGCTCCGAATTCATCTCGCGGAAAAAAACCGCCACTTCCACTCCCTTGATGGATCTCGGATAGTTCACTAAACCTTCGGTATGTTCCTCCCGTGTCCCGGTCTTTTTAAAATCCTCTTTGACAATGGATCCCCAGGCGAAACGTCCCTTGCGGCTGATTTCAAGGGTCCGCAGAAAACGGCCGGTCAGTTTCAATAAGGCGTAGGGCTTGGACTCGTAGACCTGTTCCGCGACGGTCCAGGAATTGATCCCGTATGCGACGAGTTTTGAGGCGATCTCCAATGCCTTCGGCGTGGTATTGGAATACCTGAATGAACCGGTATCGGTGAAGATGGAGGTATAGAGACATAAGGCAATGGGATAGTCCATCTTGGCCGGAGAGTCCTTTTCCATTTCCTTGATCAGTTGATAGACCAGTTCTCCCGTGGCCGAGGCCTCATGATCAAGCAGATTGATCTCGCCGTTCTGGTCGTGGGTCAGATGATGATCGATGACGATCACCTTGGGAGTAAATTCCCCTGGGATCTTCAATCCGGTCCGCTCCAGGCCTCCGCAATCCGTCACGATGATGAGATCCGGATCAAACGTCGGCTGCCCGGAGACATGGATCTCATCAACGCCGGGAAGAAAAGCGAACATCTCCGGCAAGGGGTCCTTGTTGATGACCACGACATGCTTTCCAAGCTTTTTCAGGTACAGGCAAAGGGCCGCTTCGGAACTGATGCCGTCCCCGTCAGGGTTGACATGGGTGGTAATCAGGATATTCCGGCTTTTCAAAAGCGCCTCTTTGACCCGGCTAAGGTTCCCCTTTTTCATCCTCTTTTTTTCCTTCCTGTATGGTATTGAGAAGTTTCTGTATATGGGCCCCGTACTCTATTGAGGGATCGATTTTGAAGGATAGACTGGGAATGGTCCGGATATCCAGGGCGTGGAACAGTTCCTTGTGTATAAAACCGGCCGCATGGTTCAAACCGGATAGAACATCTTCTTTGTCCAGTTTGTCATCAAAAACACTAAAAAAGACCGTTGCCGACTTCAGGTCTTTGCTGATCTCGACATCCGTGACCGTGACATATCTGACCCGTGGATCCTTGACTTTCCTCAGCAGGATTCTCGAAATCTCGGCGATCATCACGTCCGATACCCTCTCCAGCCTTTTCGATCGCATGCTTGTCCTCCGGATCAGATCATCTCGATTTGATGGTGGATCAGGTCAGCGACATGCATCCCCTCTATGTAATCCACGATCTTGTCCAGTTCGCTGTTCAGCTTTCTTGAATCATTCCCAACCATGGCGATCCCAAGCGAGGCGCGCTGGCGCAGATCCAGCGAATCGATCTCAGCCACGGATACATTAAACCGGTTTTTCACCCGTTCCTTGACGGATTGGACCACACTCCGCTTCCCCTTCAAAGATGTGATCCCCGGAAGATGGAGTTCTACGACACAGATACCGATCCGCATTTAAAGTTTTGTCGCCACCTTGTCGAATGTATAGATCTCAATAATATCCTTGAGCTTGATATCGTTGTAATTCTCGATTCCGATCCCGCACTCGAATCCCGCCGCAACTTCCTTGACGTCATCCTTGAAACGTCTCAATGAGGAAATTTTACCTTCATAGACCACCACGTTGTCTCGGATCAACCGGACATGGGCGTCACGCTGCACCTTCCCATCCATGACGTAACATCCGGCGACGTTTCCCACTTTAGGCACGGGAATCACATCCCGGATTTCGGCTCGTCCAAGGCTGCGCTCCTTGAGGGTCGGCTCCAGAAGCCCTTCCATGGCCTTTCTCACATCATTGGATGCATCATAGATGACATTATAGAGCCTGATATCCACCGCCTCGGCCTCTGCAAGGAGCGCAGCCTTGGGTTCAGGCCGGACATTAAAACCGATGATAATGGCATTAGATGCGGCAGCCAGGTTGACATCGGTTTCGGTGATTCCTCCAACGGAGCCGTGAATCACTTTCAACTCCACCGCCTGGGTGCTCAGTCTTTCAAGAGTGTCGGACAGGGCCTCTACGGAGCCCTGAACGTCCCCTTTGATGATAATGGGGAGTTCCTTGACCTCTCCTTTCTGTATCCTCTGGAAGAGGTCGTCCAGTGTCACTCGATGCCCTTTTGCCAGGGCGGCCTCCCGCATGCGGATGGACCTGGCCATCCCGATCTGGCGCGCCTTGCGCTCATCGGAAACCACGACGAAGGTCTCGCCGGCCATGGGCACGCCGGAAAGGCCTGTAATTTCCACGGGCATGGACGGCCCTGCGGACGAGATCTTTTTCCCCAGGTCGTTGAGCATGGCCCGGACCTTGCCGTGATAGACGCCGCTGACAAAAGGATCCCCCACCTTCACCGTACCGGTCTGGACAAGCACCGTGGCAACGGGCCCCTTGCTCTTGTCCAGTCTCGCCTCAATAATGGTTCCCCTGGCCGGACGATCCGGGTCCGCTCTGAGTTCCATAATCTCCGATTGCAAGAGGATCATCTCCAGGAGACGATCAATATGGATCTTCTTTTTCGCGGAGACCTCGACGAAGATGGTCTTCCCTCCCCATTCTTCAGAGATCAGGTTGTGTTCCGACAGTTCCTGTTTGACTTTTTCCGGCTTCGCGTCCGGTTTATCAATCTTGTTGATCGCGACGACGACGGGCACTTTGGCTGCGGCCGCATGGTTGATCGCCTCGACGGTCTGCGGCATGACACCGTCATCTGCGGCCACAACAAGAATGACGATATCCGTGACCTTGGCTCCTCTTGCGCGCATCGAGGTAAAGGCCTCATGGCCCGGCGTGTCAAGGAAGGTGATGCTCCGATCATTCAGATGCACCGTGTAAGCCCCTATATGCTGGGTGATTCCGCCCGCCTCGCCTTCCACCACCTTGCTCTGACGGATCACGTCGAGCAGGGAGGTTTTGCCATGGTCCACATGCCCCATGATGGTTACGACCGGCGGCCTGATGACCAGGTGTTCCGGATTGTCCTTGATCTCCTCCAAGAGGGTCTCGGCCGTTTCCAACGATACCTGGTCAACCTCATATCCATAATCATGGGCTATGACAGTCAGTTCTTCAGGATCCACAAGTTTGTTCACCGTAACCATAACCCCCATTTCCATGAATTTAAGGATCAGATTGTTTACTGGGATATTGAGTCTTTCAGCCACGTCCTTAACGGTTGTGGTCTCATCCCACCGGATGACGTTCTTTCTCGCCTCTGCAGGAGCCGTCTCCTGAACGATTTTTTCTCTCTCCTGCCTGGGGGGTTTTTTCTTGGCCTTGGTCCTCAGCTTTTTAGGGGTTCTGCGGACCTGGAGTTCCAGGAGCTGGACTGGAAGGATCTTCTTGGATTTCCTGATCGGACGTTCAATCTTATCCGCCCGGATAGTGATTTTGCCCTTCTTCCCCTTCCCCTTGTCTTTAAACTCATGGCCGACGACCTCGACTTTCTCTTCGACTTCGGCCTTTTTCCCTTTTTTCTTTTCTTTTTTCTTCAGCTTTGGTTTTGCCTCACCTTCTTTTGCGGCGGGAATCGGCTCGGTCGTCATGGGGACCTTGGCAACCGGCAGCACGGCGGAAGGAGCTTCTTGAACTCCTGAGGGTTTTTCTGCCGAAACCGGTTCCGGCGCCGCTGTTTCTTGGGATGGCGTTTCTTCCGTGACCGGCCCAGGCAAAACTTCTGCGGGTTCTTTTCCGGTTTTTGCAGCCGGTTTTTCTTTTTTGGTCTCGGCTTCAGAGACTTCCGGCACCTCTGCCTTGGTCTCCTCCGGCGGGGGTTCAACTCTTTTCTTCCGGACCTTGAATTCTGCCTTGGGCCGAGGTTTCTTTTTTTCCTTGGCCTTGGGTGAGACCGCTTTTCCGGAAAATTTTGCACGCACATCATCAGCGATGTCATCCGGCACCACGGATAGATTGCTCTTGATCTTGGGATCGATCTTCTCAAAATATTTTAAAAGCTCTTTGGTGCTGATCCCTATTTCCTTGGCCAGGTTATGTACTCTGAGTTTCACCATAAATCTTTTCACCCCTACCCTGCTCAAGCCTGTTTTTTATATCGATCCGTTCCTCAAGAAGATTCCGGATTTTCTGCCCGGGCAGTTTTAACTCGGAAGGCTTTGCATTCCTCTCAAGGGCTCATGCCGTCACTTTATGCCGGGTCGCTCTCTTGATGCATTTCACTGCCGTCCGGGTTCCCGGTCTCATGGTTTTCCTCAGATTCAGCGGATTCCTGCAAGGCATCGGCCTCGGCTTGTTTTTCCGCCGCCTCTTTCAAGAGTTCTGCAGCGCTTTGTAGGATCTTCTCCGCCGTCTTGACTCCAACTCCGGGTATGGCCGAAAGGGCATCGGAAGTCGCAGATGCCAGATCGGCAATCGAGCGATACCCGGCATTCAGGATCGCACTGGCCGTCTTCTCCCCAACGCCGCGAATCTTTGAAATCTCCTCCAGACTTTTGCTGTAGCTCTCTTTCTCGGTTTCGGCCTCTTCCTGCTGTTCTTTCAGCGTCCTCTGGTACTCCTCTTCACTCATGATATTGATCTGATACCCGGTGAGCTCGGACCCCAGGCGGACATTCTGCCCTTTCTTCCCGATGGCCAGGGAAAGCTGGCTCTCTTCCACCACAACCCAGGCGGACTTTTCTTCTTCATTCACTGCAATCCTGGAGATGGCCGCCGGAGAAAGCGCCTTCTCAATATAATCCCGGACCACGTCCGTATGCGATATGATGTCGATCTTCTCTCCCCGGAGTTCCTGCACCACGGCCTGAACACGGATCCCTTTGATCCCCACGCAAGCCCCCACAGGATCCACATTGGAATCCCTGGATACCACGGCGAGCTTGGACCTCTGGCCGGGTTCCCGGACAACCTTGATGATCTTGACCACGCCTTCATAAATCTCGGGGACTTCGGTCTCAAAGAGTTTGGCGACAAACAGCGGGTCCGTCCTCGATAAAATCACCTGAGGCATCTTGGAGGAATCCACAACGTTCTTGATGAGAGCCCGGACCCGTTCACCCCGGTTATAACGCTCGCCTGGGATCTTCTGACGCTGGGGAAGAACCCCTTCGGCCTTTCCCAGATCCACGATGAGATCCCCTCTTTCCATGCGCATCACGATGCCGTTGATCGTCTCTCCGATCCTCCCTCCGAATTCCTTTAGAATAATAGCCCGTTCGGCCTCGCGTACCCGTTGAACGATGACTTGTTTCGCTGTCTGAGCGGCGATTCGCCCCAGTTCGGCGACATCCAGCCGGATGGCAAACTCATCGCCCAGCTCAATGGTCTCGTCATATTCGAGCGCCTCTTTCAGCAAGATCTGCCGGCTTGCATCTTCAACGTTTTCCACCACCTCACGATAGAGATAGGCCTCTATCTCCCCGGTCTGCATGTTGATCTCCACCTCAATATTTTCCTCGGTTCCGTACTTCTTTCTCGAGGCGGTCAAAATGGCGGCCTGTATAGCCTCGACGATCGTCTCTTTCGGGATATTCTTCTCTTTCCCGAGAGCATTGATCACCTGGATTAAATTGGGTTCCATGTTTTTCTCCTTCAGGATTTTTCCTGATTCAGGTTGCCTCCCGAATCACAGCCGTCGGAAATCCGCTTCCAAGTTGGCTTTAACAATTTGTTTCATCGGGATAAGCATTTCCTTGCCCGGCTCGATCTCGAGTCTTAAGCTTTCGGCATCCACCCCCCTGTCTATTCCGATGAATATTTTTTGATCCGATATCTTCGTCAAGAGTTTAACCTTGATTTGACTTCCCGCGTATTTCTGAAACTCATATTCGCTGCGTATCGGCCGGTTGATTCCAGGAGAGGAGACCTCCAGAACATAACTGCCGGGGACGACATCCTTGACGTCGAGCAGGACCTCGATCTCCCGGCTTGCCCTCTGACAATCATCGAGCGTCACTCCTCCTTCTTTCTTGTCTATGAATATACGAAGAATCCGCCGGTTCCCTCCCTTCTGAAGCTCTATATCGAAAAGTTCAAGATCAAAAGAATCGAGAATCGGGATCGCCAGATCTCTTACTTTCTCGGTGATGGACATGAACCTCCTGTAAAAAAAAAGGGCTCTTTTGAGCCCACTTTTTATTAGTGAACTTTAAATTTTTTACAACTTACCACATCAAAAAAGCAAAATCAAGTAAAAATTAACCCTAACAACCTATCGCACGGCACAAAAAAAAACCCCGTTCACGTCAAGTGAACGGGGCCCTTGTTGAGGGTGGCTGCCGGTCAGAGAACCCTTTCCCTGGACCGGAACCTCTTATGCATCAAATAGGTGGAAATCCTGAGCGCCAAAAGAACACCAAGGGGGAATAAAAGAATCATCAGATCCGTCACCCCCTGTTGGAACCGGCCGTCACCGGAGGAAAGCGAACACCCTCCGCCGCCGCCGCCTCCTCCACTGTCTCCTGCAGCGGCGGGTGTTGGTGTGGTCGCAGCTCCGTTTTGATCGCTGACCACGGGTAGGCCGATGTAACCTGGATCAACGATCGTGCCATCGGCAAGCCGGTCATCATCCCCGAGCGCGCCGTCGGTGAGTGTGAACTGAAGCGTTTCCCCGCCGACCACGGCAGGATATTGGTAATATCCACGATCGTTTTCATACTTCCAGAACTCCGCATCCGCAGGAAGAGCAACAGGCATATGGATGGATAGGACGATGCTCCCTCCAGTATCCAGACCGGTCACCTTATATTGCACCCCTCCGTATTTGAAGTCGAGTTTAGGCCTGGAGTCTTCGGATAAGGGCTGGGCCAGAAAGACCACCCCTTCAAACGCTCCTTGCCCTCCCTGAAGAACAAGCGATAATTTCCCGTAATCCGTTGACACGATGGATATACTGTTGTCCAACCGGTCCGGCACGCCTTCGCTGTTTGTGTCCGAAGTTCCCTCACTTTGATCTGGTGATCCGTCGTTGTCCGAGTCCAGGTCCAGGGCATCAATCACCCCGTCTTTATCCGTGTCGAGCGGTGTGGTCCCCGATCCGAACTCCGTCGGATCATCGATCCCGTCCCCGTCGCTGTCTGCAAGATTGGCATTCATACCATAGAGCGCTTCGACCTGGTTGATCAGACCATCCCCATCGGTATCTCCCAGAGGGCCGTCATCGTCATCGGCGTCCCGGTAATTCGGGATGCCGTCTCCATCACGGTCTCCGGCCCCTTCGACCGCATCGGTTTTGCCGTCATTGTCCGAATCCAGATCCAGGGCATCAATGATCCCATCGCCGTCCGAATCCCTCGGAGCCGGGCTCGGACCGAATTCCGTGAGATCCCCGATGCCGTCTCCATCGCTGTCCGGCAGATTCGGATAAAGCATGAAGGTTGCCTCAACGGAGTTGGCAATCCCATCTCCGTCCTGATCCGCATTCGGGCCGTCTGCATCATTCATGTCCACATAGTTCGGGATGCCATCCCCGTCATCGTCTCCTATACCCTCAATCGCATCGGGTTTGCCGTCATTGTCCGAATCGAGGTCCAGGGCGTCAATCACCCCATCCCCATCCGAATCAGCCGGCGCTGCCCGATTCCCGAACTCGGTAAAATCGTCCATGCCGTCACCGTCCGAATCCGCCAAGTCTATTCTCGTTCCTGTTTGATACTCCACGAGGTTGGAAAGCCCATCACCATCCAGGTCTGAAGAGGCATCTGAGGCGGACTTGGGATTCAAAAGGTAGGCGACCTCAAAGCCGTCCGAAATTCCGTCTCCGTCCGTGTCGGGACTCGTAGGGTCGGTTCCATGCTGGTACTCCTGGAGATTGGTAAGCCCATCGCCATCCGGGTCTGCATCGGTATCCTCGGGGTCGTTGGGATTCAATCCATATTGATTCTCAAAGCTGTCCGGCATGCCGTCTCCGTCCGTGTCGCCGACGCTCAGGCTGCTGATGAGATTATTCAGATTAAGCCTGCCGCCTGAGACGGTCTTTGCGGCAAGATCAGCGATCGGATCTACGGCATTCAGAATCCTGGCCTTGAGTTCCGAATAGGAAAGACCGGGCGTCACGGAGAGGGCCAAGGCGGCCGCACCGGTGACAAAGGGTGTGGATGCCGAAGTCCCGCTGAAAGAGGCATATCCTCCGCCCGGAATGGTTGTATAGATGGAGGAACCCGGCGCCGCCAGGTCCACGCTGGTCTGTCCGTAATTGGAAAAATAACTCAGATTGTCGTTCTTGTCCGTGGCCGCCACGGACAGGATATTAGATAAGTCATAATTTGAGGGATAATGGGCATTGGTATCCGTATCCTTGCCGCTGTTCCCTGCAGACGTAACCACCAGGATCCCGGCATTCAGGACAGACTGAAAGGCGCTCTCCAGGGCCGCTGAATACGAGGTCCCTCCCCAACTGCAGTTGATGACCTTGGCGCCTTGACTCACTGCATAGTTGAGGGCCAGAATGGCATTCGCCACGGTTCCGCTTCCGGAGGCAATAAATTTTACCGGCATGATGCGCACATGCCAGCATATCCCGGCCGTTCCTACGCTGTTGTTCCCCTCGGCGCCTATGATGCCTGCCACCTCGGTCCCGTGCCGGTCTTCTCCGGCGCTGTCATATACCGTTGCATCCCCATGCTTGAAATCCCAACCATTCACATCATCGATGAATCCGTTCCCGTCGTCGTCAACGCCGTTTCCGGGGATTTCATTGGGATTGACCCATATATTGCCGGCAAGATCCGGATGAGCAAGGTCGATCCCTTCATCCACGAGGGCCACAATCACCGATGAAGACCCGGTTGCTTGATCCCAGGCCTCCGGGGCGTCGATATCCGCGTCCACGGTCCCTCCGTTATCCCCTGTGTTCTGGAGGCCCCACTGGCTCGAAAAGGAAGCATCATTCGGAACGGCTGTGGTATGAACGATGAAGTTGGGTTCGCTGAACTTCACTTCAGGAATCCCTTTTAATTTTTTGACCGCCTCTTCCACCTTCAGCG
>MNYV01000121.1 GCA_001873285.1 Nitrospirae bacterium CG2_30_53_67 | reverse complement strand
TGGTTCGGCGGAATTCTTTTTCATACTCCTCCGGGGAGATGGGTTCACTTCCGACCTTCGCGATCCAATTTTTCGTGCCCCCCCTGAGACGGGCGCTCTTCATCCCCCAGGCATAAAAGATGGTGAGTACAAAGGCGGCGATAATCAGCCACATGACAAAAGACTTCATATAATTTCGCATGAAATAAAGCATGGCTATTCTCCCCTCAGTGTCGCAAAAAAAGAAAGTCGGCCGAGGTCACATTTTCCCTTCAATTTCCGATATAACAAAAAATTGAAAACTTATTTTAATACAAGCGCATAAGATTTACAAACAATATTTATTTTAATAGTCTCGAAATAGAATAGAATAGACATGGTTCATAAAATCTCCCCTTGCCCCTCTTCCCCGATAAAATCATTCGAGGACAAGTTTCCAAAGAGGGGGAATTCCTCCCGGCGCCTGCCCTGAGCGCAGTCGAAGGGAAAAAGGGAGGTTAGAGCCTGCCCTCGAATGGGTTTATCGGGGGAGGGATTTTCGATATGATGTCGTTTCTATTATGAGAACCTTAATATGTCACAAAAAAACCATCATGCGTCCGGCTTCCCACGAGTTTTCTCTTGAAATATTCTCTTTTTTTTATTATAGTTACATTGATAACTTAGTTTATTTCTATAAACAGGACGTCAGAAGGGGCCTTGCCTTCGCCGTTTGAAAAAATCGGAACAGAATCGGATTGTATTCTCTTGAAAAGGAGTTCATTCCATGATTTTAGATACCATCCTAAGCTGGGTCTCGAGTGATCTGGCGATTGACCTCGGTACGGCGAACACACTTGTTTTTGTCAAAGGCAAAGGGATTGTCTTAAACGAGCCATCGGTCGTTGCCATTCAGAAGGATACCGGGAAAGTCTTGAAGGTGGGGAAAGAAGCCAAGATCATGGTGGGAAGAACCCCGGGAAATATCATGGCCATCCGTCCCATGAAGGACGGGGTCATCGCCGACTTTAAATATACCGAGGCCATGCTCCGGTATTTCATTCAGAAGGTTCATAACCGGAAATCCCTGATCCGTCCCCGGATCATCATCAGCGTCCCCTCAGGGGTCACGCAGGTGGAACGGCGCGCCGTCCGCGACTCCGCCCAGTCTGCCGGCGCACGGGAGGTCTATCTGATCGAGGAGCCCATGGCCGCCGCTATCGGGGCCGGCCTTCCGATCACCGAGGCCAGCGGGAACATGGTCATCGACATCGGAGGGGGGACCACGGATATCGCGATCATCTCCCTCGCGGGGATCGTATACAGCAAGTCCGTGCGGACCGGCGGAAACAAAATGGATGAGGCCATCATCCAGGCCATCAAGAAAAAATACAACCTCCTGGTGGGGGAGCGGACAGCCGAAGAGATCAAGATCGAGATCGGTTCGGCCTATCCCATGAACGAAAACAAGCAGATTGAGGTCAAGGGCCGCGATCTCGTCTCCGGAATACCCAAGACCATCGTCATCAACGAAGAAGAGATTCGTGACGCCCTGGATGAAGTGGTATCCCAGATTGTCGAGGGAGTCAAGGCCGCCCTGGAGAATACCCCTCCCGAACTCTCCGCCGACATTGTGGATAAAGGGATTGTCCTGGCCGGCGGGGGCGCCCTTTTGCGGGGGCTTGACATCCTGCTCAGGGAAGAGACCAGCCTCCCCATCACCATTGCGGATGATCCCCTCTCGACCATTGTGCTCGGCACCGGTCAGGTCTTAAACGAGCTCGAACTGTTGCGGCAGATTTCGATCCGTTAGGCGGATTCGGACAACATCACATGCTGAGCTTTTTTCTACGATTCCGACAATCTATCCTGCTCTTTATTCTTCTGGCGACCTCTTTGATCCTGATGACAAGCCATGCAAACCAGGGGGCGGGTTTTCAGGCCCTCACCTCCGGGCTTTTCGAGGTGACGGCGGCCATGGAATCATGGCTCTCCTCTTTGGTCCGAGGGGCCGGGGATCTCTACCATGGACATTTCCGGCTGTCCGGCGTGGAGAAGGAGAACCGGGTGCTCAGGGAAGAGGTGGCGGTTCTTCATGATCAGTTGAACCGTCTTCAGGAAATCGAGGTTGAAAACAAACGGATCAAAGCGCTGCTCAAGTTTCAGGAATCGGCGCCGTACACCATGATTACCGGAAGAGTGGTGGGCAAGAGCGACAACACCTGGTCCAGAACGCTGATCCTGGACTCCGGCGCCCGGGCCGGGGTTGCCAAGGGGATGGCCGTGATCCGCCCTGAAGGCGTGGTCGGGAAGGTCCTTTCGGCCTCCCCGAATTATTCACTGGTTCAACTCTTAATAGACAGCAACAGCGCGGTTCCCGCACTGGTTCAGAGGACCCGGGCACAAGGGATTGTTGAGGGGAAGATCGCTGATTTATGCCGGATCAAATATCTGGATCGTCTTGCCGACGTCAGGAAGGGGGATCTGGTCCTTTCCTCGGGTCTGGGCGGTGTTTACCCCAAGGGGCTGGTCATTGGGACCGTGACCTCGGTTCAAAAAAAGCCTTACGGGCTCTTCCAGGAGGTTCTGGTTTCGCCTGCCGTGGAATTTTCCAGGCTGGAGGAGGCCTTTGTGGTCAAGGAGAGCCGGCGCCCTGGTGATGACCAGCCATTGAAGAGTGTCCAAGAATGAAATTTCTGCTGACTCTTTTTCTGATGACATTATCGGTTCCGGTTCAGACGCATATTTTAAGCTTTCTCCCGTTTTCGTTCCCGCTCGATCTCGTCCTGATCGTGACCTATTATTTCGGGTATTTCCACGGGAAGGTCAAAGGGATGACTGTGGGCGCATACCTGGGGATCCTCACCGATGTCCTCTCCGGGGAACATCTGGGTGTCCAAATGTTTCTAAAGGCGCTCATCGGGTATTTTTCAGCCGTATTCGGTTTGGGGATTTTCTCCAGAAATGTGATGATCCATTTTGTCTTGCTCGTGGTTTTTTCCTTGATGAACGGGTTCCTGAATCTTTTTCTGATCTATCTCTTTGTCGGAGACATCCCCTTGCAGGGCGCCCTGCGCGGGATGGTTCTCCCCTCTACGCTGTGGAATGCCCTTGTAGGATCCCTCTGCCTCTTCCTGGTCCAGAAAAGGGCATGGATCAGACAGCAAGAGGGCTCTTCCGACAAGGGCTGATGGGCTCGTAAAAAGTCATCAAGAGGTTTCCGCATGATATTGAACATCAATGACCAGGCATTGACCCCGTACCAGAGCCGAGTCAAGATCCTCTCCATAGTTCTGGCCGTTTTCTTTGTGGTTCTGATCTCAAGGGCCTGGTATCTCCAGATCATGAAAGGGGGCTACTTCAAGGAGCGCTCTGAGAGGCAGCGGATCCGGGTTGAGCGTGTGGTCTCACCGAGGGGAGAATTCGTCGACCGGAACGGCGTCCTGCTGGGAGACACCAAACCGGGATTCGATCTGACCATCACGCTGGAAGACGTCCGGGATCTGGATCAAACCCTGGCTCGCCTTTCCCAGCTTCTCGGGATCCCTGCCTCCGATTTCTACCATACCATACGGACCGCCCGGGAGAACGGGGTCCGGGTGTTTCAACCGATCCGGCTCCTTTCCAATGCGGACTGGGAGACCGTGGCCCTGATCGAGGTCAACCATCTGGACCTTGCCGGGGTCTCCATTATACCGGAACCCTTCAGGAACTACCGGGACGGCGATCTTTTTGCGCATCTCTTCGGGTATATCGGAGAGATCAATCCCGCAGAATTAATGAGCGGCGCCTACAGGAATTACAGGATCGGAGATGTGATCGGGAAGGCAGGACTCGAAAAGAGCCTGGAATCCTATCTCAAGGGGAGGGATGGTGTACATCAGATCGAGGTCAACTCCGTGGGGAGGGTCATCGAAGAGATCTCTTACCGGCCGCCTGAGTCCGGGAATCGGGCTGTTCTGACCATGGATTACGATCTCCAGAAGGCGCTTGAGGATGCCTTCGGGGACTATGCAGGCGCCGGGGTGGTCATCAATCCTAACAACGGCGAGGTGCTCGCCATGATCAGCCGGCCGGCCTATGACCCCAACCTCTTTCCAGGAGGGATCGCCAAAGAGTATTGGAGACAGCTCATTTTGGATCCAAAACACCCGCTTACCAACAAGGCCATCTCTGGACAATATCCTCCGGGCTCGGTATTCAAGATCGTCATGTCCATCGCCGCGCTCGAAGAACACAAGGTCACGCCGAACGAAACCCTCTATTGCCGAGGGTACACCTTTTTCGGCGGAAGGGCTTACCGCTGCTGGAGAAAACAGGGGCACGGCGCCGTTTATCTGCACCGCGCCATCGTGGAGTCCTGCGATGTCTATTTTTATGAGATGGGCCAGAGGCTGGGGATTGACAGGATCGCGTATTACGCCAAAGGTCTGGGTCTTGGGAATCTCACCGGGATCGGCATGGATGGAGAGAAGCCGGGCCTGATCCCGACCCGGGAGTGGAAAAAGAAGGCCACCGGGGAACCCTGGTACCCGGGTGAAAATCTGAGCGCCGCCATCGGCCAGGGATATGTCCTCGTTACGCCGTTCCAGCTCGCCGATCTGATCGGCGCCGTGGCCAACGGCGGGACCGTCTACCGGCCCCAATTGGTCAAGCGTATAGAAAACTACAAGGGGGAGACGTTGAAGGCATTTTCTCCTCAGGTTCTCTCCCAAATTCATATTTCGCCTGAGACCCTGAATCTTGTCCGGGATGCCTTGGAAGACGTGGTCTCGGAGCCTCAAGGGACAGGGGGCAAGGCGCGGATCAACGGCATCAGGATTGCCGGCAAAACCGGCACGGCCCAGGTCATCCGGATGAATCAGCAGGGTGAAAAAATGAGCAAAGAGCTTGCGGAAAAGTACCAGGACCATGCCTGGTTTGTTGCGTGCGGGCCCATGGAAAAGCCTGAAATCGCCGTTGCCGTCATTATGGAACACGGCGGCCATGGAGGGTCTGCCGCGGCCCCCATCGTCAGGAAGGTCATGGAGGCCTATTTCAAAAAGACCGGGCGGATGGTGGAACCCCCGCCGGAATTAAGGCCTGCATCCCTGCCGTCCGATATGCATCTTTCACAGGCTG
>MNYV01000120.1 GCA_001873285.1 Nitrospirae bacterium CG2_30_53_67 | reverse complement strand
TTGCCATGGAATCGGACTCCATGGGCACTGCGATGAAGTGAACGTGGTTCTTCATCAGGCAGTAGGCCCATATTTTGAGTGAATATTTGCTGCTGTATGTCTTGAGCCATTCAAGATAAAACAGGTAATCGTCTTTTCTTTCAAAGACGCTCTGCCGGTAATTGCCCCTTTGGGTGATGTGATGAGGAAAGCCTACAGCTACGGCTCTGGAGATTCTCGGCATGGGCCAATGGTAAACAATGCAGAATGTGAAGTCAAGTAAAAATGGGCGCTGTCCCTATTTGTTCACCTGTGAAGTCAAGTAAAAATGGGCGCTGTCCCTATTTGTTCCACAAGTAAAAATGGGCGCTGTCCCTATTTGTTCCAAAAATCCGAATTTAGAAAGGTCAGGGCGAGAAGATAGGATTTTAAGCGGATAGCTTTATAAAAAGCTTGGAGATCGAATAGATTCTTAGCAGAGATAGACCGAAGAGTCAAGGTGGTAGCACAAGAAATGAATTTAAGTCCTGAGTTCATAGGCTCGTAATCGCACTTATGAATCGAAGGACTTAGCCTGATATTTTTCTTTTCCGGATGATCTCCTTGACCGAAGGGAAGTCATCCATATTGGTATGGGGCAGGAACAGGGCGGACATGTACTCGTCCATGAAAGAGCGGGAGACCGAGAGTTCTATATAGGTCATCCTGCCGGCAATCTCCTCGGCATCCAGCCGCATCTCCTTGGACAGCAGGACCAGATAGGCCCCGATGATGGAGGAATTCCCGATGAAGTGGAAGCGATCCTCCGGGAGATCCGGGAGAAGTCCGATAATGACTGCCTTTTCAATCTCGATATAGTTTCCGAACCCGCCGGCGATGATAAACCGTTCGACATCCTGGAACGTCAGGTTCATCTCGCCGATCAGCGTCTTGAAGGCGGCATAGATGGCGCCCTTGGTCCGGATGATATTGTCGATATCCGAAGAGGTGAGGACGATATCGGATTCCCCCTTGTCCCCGTCTTGACGGACCAGGACATACTCCAGGCCCGTATCCCCTTGCCGGATCCGGTCGGTCGGGAGACCTTCGACAAACCTCCCTTTCCGGTCGATGATCCCCGCGAGGTACATCTCGGCCAGGACATCAATCATCCCGGATCCGCAGATCCCCTGCGGCTCCGCGTCTCCGATCACGTGGCAGACAGGCTCCAGGGTCTCGCGGTCTATCCTCACCCCTTCGATGGCCCCGCGGGAGGCCCTCATCCCGAACTTCACGCCTCCGCCTTCAAAGGCGGGACCGGCTGAACAGGAGGCGGCCACCATCCAGTCCTTGTTCCCGAGCACGAGTTCGCCGTTGGTCCCGATGTCTATGAAAATGGTCAGCGCATCGCTCTTGTAGACTCCGGATGCGAGAATACCGGCCGAGATGTCCCCCCCCACGTAGCTGGCCGTGCCCGGCACCGAATAGATGCTGGCATTCTGGTTGACCTGGATCCCGATCTCACGGGCCTTGATCACCGGAAAGAGATTCACCGTGGGAATGTACGGCTCCTCCCGGATGTACCGGGGATCAATCCCGTAGAGGAGATGGGTCATGGTGGTATTCCCCGCGGAAACCACGGAGTCTATGCTTTCGGGAAGGATGCCGTTTCTCTCCGCGAGGCGCTTGACCAGACCGTTGATGGTTTCGATCACGAGGCTATGCACCTCTTCCACCGTCCCGATCTCCGTGGCGTAAACAATGCGGGAGATCACGTCTTCTCCGCACCGGATCTGTGCGTTCAGGTCCGACTCCACGTCCACGATCTTCCCGGTGTTGAGATGCACCAGGTAGGCCACCACGGTCGTGGTCCCCACGTCCACGGCCAGCCCGTACCGGGAGAGGGTCACGTCGCCGGGCTCGATGTCCATGATCTCGATCTCACACCGGTTCCAGAAGACGGTGACGGTCACGTCCCAGTGGCTTTCCCGAAGTGTCCGTCCCAGTTTTTGGAGCACAGGAAGGCTGCAGGTGATGTCCAAATCCTTATAGCCGGCCTTTTTCAATTCCCTCTTGATGCGGTCCAGATCCGAAATATTGTCGCTCAACGTGGGGGGAGGGATTTGGAGGTGGACCTTTTTGGTGCGGGGACGGATCTTCCGGTCCCCGATCTTCAGGAGATCACCGCCGGGCCGTCTCCCTGTGTCGATCCGGACGCCGACTCCTTTCCGCGCTTCCTTGGGGATTTCGACCGTAAGGTCGCCCTGGACCACGGTCAGGCAGGAGAGCACATACCCCTTCTTCATCTCCGATGGCGTGAGGTGGATGCTCGGCTCGGTCCGGAAATTCCCGCCCTGCACCACGGCCCGGCATTTCCCGCAGGTTCCCGCCCCCCCGCAGGAGGCATTGATATGCACCCCGGCCATGGAGGCCGCTTTGAGGAGCGTGGACCCGCTATGAACCGACACGCTTCGGGTCTCAGGCAGAAAGGTTACCTTGCAAAGTTTCATAGCGGCTATGACTTAGTGGTCCTATTCATGAATAGGACGGCATTTGAAGATCGCAGGGCGGTTCCCTCTCCTCTCAGATTTTTTTGTACAGAAGCAGAACAACAATCATGAAGAGCGCGCCCACGATGGTCACCTTCAGGCTGAAGCCGAACGTCAGCGTCATCACCGAAAGGTCCAGGACCCACGGCGGATTGATCCCGAAACCATAGCCGAAGGTCAGGATTTCGTGTGCGGGCCCGCGTGGAACGACCAGGGCAAGTCCGCTTGCCATGAGGTTCCCCAGGATACCGGCCAGGATCATCAATCCGATGGGGAGAAGGGTATGCCGGGATCCACGGTTCATATCGAACATGCGTCATCTCCTAAAGCGCCCACGACCATCAAGCTTGACGGCATCGGAAACAGCGGGCCTCATGAGTCCCTTAGAATACGCCTTTGACCTTTCCTGTCTTGACGTCCACGTCCACACGGCGGAACGCCGGATCCGAGGCCGTGCCCGGCATCAGGCTGATGGTCCCGGCTACGGGGACCACAAAGCCGGCCCCCTTATACATGAGAATGTCCCGGATACGGAGCTTCCATGCCTTGGGAACCCCTTTGATCATGGGATTATCCGCCAGGCTGAGGTGCGTCTTGACCATGCAGGTCCCAAGCTTTGAAAGCTCCTTGTCCTCTTCAATCCGCTTGGCCTTGTCCAGAGCCTCCTGGGAATACTCGACACCGTCTGCGCCGTAGACCTGTTCCGCAATCATCTCGATTCGGCTGCGGAGCGGGGTCTTGAGCTCATAGAGATATTTGAACTTGTTCGGTTCATTGCAGGCATCAATCACCGCATCCGCAAACTCAAGGGCGCCCTCGCCCCCCTTCTCCCAATGATTGGAGACGGCCACTCGGGCGCCGGCTGATTCGGCCAGGCGGCGGACGACCTTGATCTCGTTCTTGGTATCGGTCTTGAAGGCGTTGATGCAGACCACGGGGTTGATCCCCGCCTTCTTCACGGTTTTAATATGATGAATGAGATTTTCGCACCCTTTCTCCACCCATTCCACGTTTTCCCCTTTATATTCCTCCGGCATGGGCCTCCCGGGCACGGGGATGGGCGCGCCGCCGTGGCATTTCAGGGCCCGGATGGTGGCCACGATCACGGCCGTGTGGGGTTTGAGTCCGGAGAAGCGGCACTTGAGGTTCCAGAACTTCTCGAAACCGATGTCGGCGCCGAAACCCGATTCCGTCACGTGGTATTCACTCAGTTTCAGACCGATCCGGTCGGCAATGATCGAGGACTGACCGATGGCGATGTTGGCAAAGGGCCCGGCATGAACGAAAACGGGCTGCCCTTCGATGGTCTGAAGCAGGTTAGGATTCAGCGCTTCCACCATCCAGGCGGTCATGGCGCCGGCCACCT
This sequence comes from Nitrospirae bacterium CG2_30_53_67, assembly GCA_001873285.1. Classification (NCBI taxonomy): domain Bacteria; kingdom Pseudomonadati; phylum Nitrospirota; species Nitrospirae bacterium CG2_30_53_67. The sequence continues at coordinate 39,800 of MNYV01000120.1, read as the reverse complement.
CCAGGTCCGTCGTGGTCACGGGATCTCCCTTCTTGTTGTAGGCGACCACGATCCGGCCCATCCTCTCCCGCATGTCCTTGAGATCCGTGGACACGGCCAGGATCGCCATGATCTCGGACGAGACGGCGATCCCGAACTTGGAGCGCATCATGAAGCCGTCCATCTTGCCGCCGATCCCGATGATGATATTGCGGAGGGACTGGGCGCAGAAATCCATGATCCATCCCATCTCCACGTTGTTCGGATCGATGTTCAGACGCGTCAGCTTACGCTTGGTCAGTTCCTTGTCGCCGTAGTTGAACTCATGCTGCATCCTCGAGGTGAGGGCGACCATGGCCAGGTTGTGGGCATTCATGATGGCATTGATGTCGCCTGTCAGACCCAGGGAGAAGGGGGTGAGCGGGATACACTGGGAGAGACCGCCGCCCGCGGCCGATCCCTTGATGTTCATGGTCGGACCGCCCGATGGCTGCCGGATCGCCGCCGTGACCTTCTTTCCCCTCATGCCGAGTCCCTGGGTCAACCCCATGGTCGAGGTGGACTTCCCTTCCCCCAGCGGTGTCGGCGTAATGGCCGTGACATCGATATATTTGCCGTCCGGCCGGTCGGCAATCCGCTTTAATAACTTTGAAAAATCCACCTTGGCCACATAGTGGCCATGGGGAAGCAGTTCCTCCTTCTCCAGGCCCAGCTCATCCGCCAGCTGATAGACCGTCTTCATTCTTGTTTCCGCATCCTCGGCGATCTGCCAGTCCGCGTGCTTCTTGGGATCCAATGCCATAAATATTTCCTCCTCAATATTATGTTGATGAAATCCTATAGACTACAAAGCCCGTTACAGAGCATTAACAACCCTTAAAAAGGATTCAAGGGGTCGAGGGGTCCAGGGTTCAAGGGTTCAAGTGGTTCGAGTGGTTCACTTGACCCCTTGAACCCTCGGCCCCTTGGACCCTTCCTCACGCCCTCTACCACATATAATTCACCATCTCCATAAACTTTTCGTTCATCTCGCGGAGGATGCCGCTGATCTTCAAGGCCATGTTCTTGATCACCTTCAGGGCCACCGCGGGATGGTTTTTCTCGATCTGGGCCAGGGCCTGCCTCGTGATCACGAGAAGTGTGGATGCTTCATCGGCCTCTGCCATCGCAGAATGTTTGCGGCCGTCCAGCAGGGAGAGCTCGCCAAAGAAATTCCCGGGCTTCAGTACACTCAGGGTCTGGCGTTCTCCTTCCCGCGTCGCCTTCATGATGCGGACTTTTCCTTTGAGAATGATATAGAGTTCCCGTCCCGGCATGGATTCGTCAAAGATCTCGCATCCGGCGGAAAACTCCTTTTGCTGGATCACCTCAATGACCTTGTCCAGGTCGTCATCGGTCAGATCCTCGAAAAGCGGATTGACTCGGAGTATATCTTTCTGCAGCATGGCGCCCTCCTTTTGTTACACCGCCGTCTCTTGAAGCTTCCGCTTCTCAATCCGGACGGCGCAGACCTTGGCCTCGGCGATCCCGGACATGGGATCCAGGGCCGCGATGGTCAGCCGGTTGGCCGGCGATTCCGAAAAATGGAAATTCATATAGACCACCTGGGGCGGAACTTTCCGGGTCACCTTGGCCCGGACCGTGATGGCCCCCCTTCGGGAAGAGACACGGACCATTTCCCCGTCGGCGATATCCAGACTGCGCGCGTCCTTGGGGTGGATTTCCATAAACCCCTCGGGGCAGATCTCGTTCAGCCCTTTGACCCTGCGGGTCATGCTCCCGGTATGGTAGTGCGAAAGCATCCGGCCCGTGGTCAGCAGGAAGGGATACTCCGGGTCCGGAAGTTCGGATGGGGGGTGATAATCCACGGGGTAGAAGAAGCCCTTGCCCCGGCTGAATTTATCCTTGTGCAGATAAGGCGTCCCCGGATGATTCTTGTCCGGGCAGGGCCACTGGAGCCCTCCCTTCTGCAGGCGTTCGTGGGAAATCCCGCCGTAGATGGGAGTGAGCGAGGCGATCTCGTCCATGATCTCCGCCGTGTTCTTATAGGTCATGGGCCTTCCCATCCGGGTGGAGATCTCCATGATGATCTTCCAGTCGATCCGGCTCCCCCCGATCGGCTCGATGACCTGGCGCAGGAGCTGCACCCTGCGTTCCGTATTGGTGAAGGTCCCGTCCTTTTCCGCATAACTTGCGGCAGGGAGGACCACATCGGCCATGGCCGCGGTCTCGGTCATGAAGATATCCTGGACCACCAGAAAGTCGAGGTTCTTGAATCCCTTCTCCGTATGCCCGATATCCGGATCCGAAAGCAGGGGGTTTTCCCCCATGACATAGAGGGCCTTGAGCTTTCCCTCCACGGCCGCGTTGATCATGGCCGTGGCCGGAAGACCGGCATCACGGCTCAGCGTATTACACTCCCAGGCCTCAGAGAACTTCTTCCGGTTCTCTTCCAGGTCCACCCGCTGGTACCCGGGATAATAATCGAAAAGCCCGCCCATGTCACAGGCGCCTTGAACATTGCTCTGGCCGCGAAGGGGGTTCACGCCTGTTCCGGGTCTCCCCACATTTCCCGTGAGCATGGCGAGGTTGGCCACGGACATCACGTTCTCGGTCCCCATGATATGCTGGGTGATCCCCATGGCATAGAAAAAGGCGACCGTGCCGCTCTCCCCGATGATCCGGGCCGCCTCGATGATCTTCTCCTGGGGCACGCCGGTGACCTTCTCGGTGAAAGCCGGGGTGTATTTTTTCAAGACCTTTTTCAAGGCCGTGATGTTCTCCGTCCTGGCCTCGATGAACTCCTTATCCTCCAGGCCCTCATCAAGGATCACGTGCATGAGGCCGTTGATCAGCGCGGCATCGGTGCCCGGCTTATGCCGGAGCCAAAGGGCGGCATATTTCGTAAGGGTGATCTCCCGAGGATCGGCTACAATGAGCTTGGCCCCGTTGTACCGGGCGCCTCGTTTCAGCTTCAGCGCAATGATCGGATGGGCCTCGGTCATGTTGGACCCGATGACGAAGTACGCATCGGAATGCTCAAACTCGGAGATCGAGTTGGTCATGGCCCCGCTTCCGAAGGAGGTCACCAGACCGGTGACCGTGGAGCTGTGTCAATACCGTGCGCAGTGATCGACATTGTTGGTGCCGATCGCCGTGCGCATAAATTTTTGGAAGAGGTAGTTCTCCTCGTTGGTGCATTTGGCCGAACAGAGACCGCCGATGCTGTTATTGCCGTACTCCTTCTTGACCCTCGACAGGTTATCCGCCACGGTCTTCAGGGCCTCGTCCCAGCTTGCCTCCACGAAGCTCCCGTTCTTTTTGATCAAAGGCGTCTTGAGACGGTCTTGATGGCTGATATACTCGAACCCGAACTTCCCCTTGACGCACATGAACCCTTCATTGACGCACTCGCCCTCCGCGTGGGTGACCCGGATGACCTTCCCTTCCTGGGCATGCAGGATCAGGCTGCAGCCGCACCCGCAGTAGTTGCAGACGGTTTTGACCTTTTTGGCCTCCCAGGGTCTCCCTTTGAAGCGGGAGATCTTGCCCGTCAGCGCGCCTACCGGACAGGCCTCCACACAATTCCCGCAGAATTCGCAATTCAGCACCCCGTCGAACTCCGAGGCGATCTTGGCATGAAAGCCGCGCTTGGAAAAGTCTACGGCGCCGACCGCCTGGACCTCGTCGCACACGCGCACGCACCGGCCGCAGAGGATGCACTTGTTGTAGTCCCGCTCGATCATGGGGTTCCGGTTTTCGATCTCGTAACGGCTCCTCTCTCCCTGGAAACGGATCTCCTTGAGACCGAACTCATAGGCCAGATCCTGCAGCTCGCAGCGGCCGTTCTGCTCACAGAGCATACATTCGTTCGGATGATTGGAGAGCATCAGTTCCACCACGGTCTTGCGGATCTTCCGAATCTGCTCGGAATCCGTGCGGACCACCATCCCTTCGGACGCAGGCGTGGTACAGGATGCCACGAGCCTCGGGATCCCCTCGACTTGGACAATACAAACCCGGCACCCTCCGTAAGGGGAAAGCCGCTTATAATAACAGAGCGTGGGGATATGAATTCCGGCGCTCTGCGCCGCCTCCAGGATGGTGCTCCCTGCGGGTACGGCTATTTTTTTATTGTTGATGGTTAAATTCATTCTATCCATCTCAAACCTTCTTATGAATGGTTTCTTTTCCTCACGGCTATTTCCTGAACGGCTTTTGCCCGTCCAGCGTGCTCAATTCGCACCTGAGACATCGCTTGGCCTCTTTAACCGCCGTTTCTTCGGCAAACCCAAGCTCCACTTCTCTGAAATTGTTCTTCCTCTTCTCAACCGGGAGCAGGGGCATCGGAGGACGGTCTGCTTCCATGATTTCCTCAACGGTAAGCGAGACCGGTTCGATATATCGAGAGGGCCTGGTCACATCATATCTTTTTTCCAGACTCTCACCTTTGAGATATTGATCCATGGATTCAGCCGCCTTCCTGCCGGCCTGCATGGCATGGATGACGGTATTGGAACCTGTCACCACGTCTCCGCCGGCAAAAACACCTTCCCGTGACGTCGCCAGGGTCTCCGGATCCGCCACGAGCGTGTTCCTTTGAGAGACCTCAAGCCCGTCCCTTTCATGAATGGAGGACGTGTCGGGTTGTTCACCGATCGCCACGATCACGGTGTCCGCATCAACCACGAACTCAGAACCTTCAATAGGAACAGGCCTTGCCCTTCCGCTTTTATCAAGCTCCCCCAATTTCATGCGGACGCATTCCAAACCGCATACCTTTCCGTTCCGACTGAGCGCCTTGACCGGTGCGGTCAGAAATTGCATTTCAACGCCTTCTTCCAGGGCCGCCTCTATCTCCTCGGTATAGGCAGGCATCTCCGACCTTGTCCTTCTGTAAAGGAGGGCGATCTTCTCTGTCCCTTTGATGCGGTGTGCAGTCCTGGCCGAATCCACAGCGGAGTTGCCGCCGCCGAGAACCACGACCCTCTTCCCGATCTCGATCTTCCGGCCGGTATTGGCTGCTTCAAGAAACCTCAGGGAAGGAATCATGCCCTGGGTCTCTTCGCCGGGAATACCCAGTTTCATCGACTGGTGGGAACCGATCGCAATAAATATCGCCTTATAGCCTTCCTCAAAGAGGCTGTCAATAGAAATATCTTTTCCCAATGCGGCGCCCGTTTTGAATTTTACCCCCGCATCTTCCATGAAAGCAAGATCGAGGCCAAAAACTTCTTTGGGCAAGCGGTATTCAGGTATGGCAATTCTGAGCATGCCGCCCACAACAGTCTTGGCCTCAAAAATCGTGACGTCATAGCCTTTCAGGGCAAGGAAGTAACCCGCCGTCAACCCGGCCGGCCCGGAGCCGATCACGGCAGCCTTCTGATTCTTTAATTCCTTCCTTGGAATTTGGGCTTTTATCTTTTTTTTGCGGGCATAGTCCATGGCAAAGCGTTTCAAGGCCCTGATGGCGATGGGTTTTCCTCCTCCTTCACCCGCCTTGCACGTGAGTTCACAAGGATGATGGCAAACCCTCGCACAGACGCTCGCCAACGGATTGTCTTTCCTGATGATCTGAACGGCCTCCTCAAAACGTCCATGGGCGATTAAGGCCGTATAGACCGATGCCTCTGTGCCGATCGGGCAGGTATGCTGGCAGGCGGAAGATATGATTTCCTTGCAGACGAATGAAGGACATCGTTTATACTTGATGTGAGCTTCATACTCATCCTGAAAATACCGGATGGTGCTGAGAACGGGGTTGGGCGCAGTCCGGCCGAGACCGCAGAGGGAAGCCGCCTTGATATCTTCTCCCAGGTCCTTCAGGAGATCCACGTCGCCCGCCTCCCCCTTGCCGTTGACGATCCTCTCCAGGATCTCCAGCATCCTCTTGGTCCCGATGCGGCAGGGGACGCACTTGCCGCAGGATTCATCCTGGGTGAAGTGCAGGAAATACCGCGCCATCTCCACCATGCAGGTCCCCTCATCCATGATCACCATGCCGCCGGATCCCATAATGGTTCCCAGCTTGACCAGAGATTCGTAATCGACCGACGTATCAATCAGGGAGGCGGGGATACACCCGCCCGAAGGCCCGCCGGTCTGCACGGCCTTGAATTTTTTCCCCTGGGGGCATCCGCCGCCGATATCGTAGATGATGCTGCGTAGAGACGTCCCCATAGGGACCTCGATCAGGCCCGGCTTATTGATCTTGCCGGCCAGGGCGAAGACCTTGGTCCCCTTGCTCTTCTCGGCGCCGAATCCCGCATACCACTCTCCGCCGCGGAGGATAATGGGGGCGATGTTGGCCAGGGTCTCCACATTGTTGATATTGGTAGGTTTCCCCCAGAGACCCTGGTTGGCAGGAAAGGGCGGCTTGGGCCGGGGCATCCCCCTCTTCCCTTCGATGGAGGCGATCAGGGCCGTCTCCTCACCGCAGACAAAGGCGCCGGCCCCCTGCTTGATATGGATCTCAAAGTCAAATCCGGACCCCAGGATATTCCTGCCGAGGAAGCCCCGCTCCTCGGCCTGGGCAATGGCGATCTTCAGGCGTTTCACGGCCAGGGGATATTCGGCGCGGACGTAAATATACCCGGTATGGGCGCCCATCGCGTATCCGCCGATCACCATCCCTTCCAGTACGGAATGGGGATCCCCCTCCAGGACCGATCGGTCCATGAAGGCGCCGGGGTCTCCCTCATCGGCATTACAGATCATGTACTTCACGTCGCCTTTGGCCATAGCGGCGAAACCCCATTTCAAGCCCGTGGGAAATCCGGCGCCGCCTCTGCCCCGAAGCCCGGAACGTTTGACCTCATCCACCACCCCTTCGGGAGTCATCTCTTTCAGGACGCGGGTCAATGCCCGGTATCCGTCTCGAGTGATATACTCATCAATGCTCTCCGGGTCCATGGATCCGCAATTTCTAAGGACGATCCGTTCCTGAGCGGAATTAAACGATAGATCCTCATAAAAGGGGATCCCATCATAAGGCTGCTCCCCGTTGACCGGCTTGATCTGAGCGAAGGCGTGCTCTTTGCAGACCCGGCCGTTCATGAGATGATCTTCCACAATCTTCTCTATGACCTGACGATACCCATCCTTGACCGGGCTGAGGTTCCCGTAGAGAACACGCGTCCTGCCCTGGAGCTGCACGTCTATCAGAACTTCCTGAGAACACATCCCGATGCAGCCCGTCTGTGTCACCTCGGCATCCACCTTGTTCCGTTTGATCAGATCCGACAGGAGATCATAGACCTTCAGCGCCCCAGCCGCCCGGCCGCATGTCCCCATCCCCACCAGGATGCGGGTCTTCCGGTTCGACGTCCGGGTCTTGGATACGCCTTCCCTCCCCGCACTCTTGCCCTTGGGCGCCGAGGTCTTCTCCGGCTTGGTTTTGGAGGCGCTTTTCTTCTTCTGTGTGGCCATGGGTATTACCTTAAATAGCTGTCCGGTTCAATCGATTCAAATGATTCAAGCCGTTTAAACCATTTGAACGGCTTGAACGGTTATTTATACTGATCCAGGATCTTCACTGCCTCATCGGGGGTGACGTGGCCGTGCACCTCATCGTTGACCATCATGGACGGCGCCAGGGAACAGGCGCCGATACAGGCCACCTGCTCCAGGGTGAAGAGACGGTCATCGGTGGTTTCTCCCATGGAAACCTTGAGGATCTCCTGGAACTTGCTTCTCACCCTCTCTCCGCCCCTGACGTGGCAGGCCGTGCCGCAGCAGACCCGGATAATGTTCTTGCCGCGGGGCTTGAGGTGAAACTGGGTGTAAAAGGTCATCACCCCATAAATACTGCTTGCAAAGAGGCGCAGCCCCTCTGCGATCAATTTGACCGCCTCCTCGGGGATGTAGCCGTAATGACCTTGAACCTCCTGGAGCACAGGGATCAGAGCGCCTTTTACCCCATGAAAACGCGCGACGATTTCGTCCACAGGAGTCAGATCAATCCCTTCATCCACGACCGTCTTGTCCTTCGGCATTTTTCTTGCCCGTTTCTTTTCTTCCTCACCCTTTTTTACAGAGGAAGGTTGACTCTTCTTCTTCATTTGCCTGCCATCGCTTTCTTCTGTTCGTCTTCGAGTTTCCGGCGGTCTGTCATATCCATCAGGACCTTCTGCGCCCCGAACTTCCCTTTCGCATATTCGGTGATCCCGAGGGCCTTTCTCTTCCTGGTGATGTGCTCAATGGTCTTCTCGATGACCTTCTGCCGATCGGGGATAAATTCGAGCCTGCCGCCGACCTCCTGCTCCCAGCCTTCGCTCATCATCCGGGTGACGTTTTCGCTCCCCGAGACCGGAGAGCCTACGCCGAAGATCGTATAGACCCCGGAGGCTACGAAGTAACAGCCGATGGCCAGGGCCTTCTCCGACATCCATTCCGGACAGAGACCGACCGCGGGAAGATCGCTGATATCGTCTCCCAGGCCGCCTTCCTTGACCATGTCGGTCGCGATGGTGAGAATCCGGGTGTTGTCCACGCAGGATCCCACATGGAGGACCGGAGAGATCCCGATGGCCTCACAGACCTCTCTGAGACCCGGGCCGGCGGCCGCCATGGTCTCGGGAGCGAGCATCCCCTGCTTCCCGCAGGCGATCCCGCCGCACCCCGTGGTCACCACCAGGATATCCCGGCTGATGAACTCCTTGGCCAGCTCCACGATTTCGGAGTCATGAACGTTGCGCGGGTTGTTGCATCCCACGATCCCGACCACGCCCTGGATCCGTCCGTCCATGATGGCGTCATTTAAAGGTCTGAACGAACCCCGGTAGGTCCCGCCCTGCATATATTTGATATACTCATGAGAGAAACCGCCGATGGCCTCGCTCACGTAGTCCGGAAGGGTGATGGCGCCCTTCTTGCGGTTGGGGAAATTATCAATGGCCGTCCTCAGGACCTTGCGGGCCACGGTCATGGCATGCTCCTCGTCGAATTCGATATGAATGGCCCCGGGAATATGGGCCTTGGGTGAACTCGTGATCAGCTTGGTGTGATAATGCTTAGCCACGTCTGCCAGGGATTCCATGATGCACTGCACATCCACGACCATGGCCTCCACGGCGCCGGTGAGGATCGTGAGCTCCTGGTTCAGGAAGTTCCCGGCGGAGCCGATCCCCTGGCGCATGAGCACCTCGTTCGCGGTGCAGCAGATGCCTGCCAGGTTGATCCCGTTGGCCCCTTTGCTCTTGGCGTATGTGAGCATCTCCGGCTCCTGCGATGCCACGACCATCATCTCGGACAAAGACGGCTCATGGCCGTGCACGATGATGTTCACCTCGTCCTCCTTGAGGAGGCCGACGCTCATCTTGGCCTTAACCGGCGTGGGTGTCCCGTACAGGATGTCGGACACGTCCGTGGCTATCATGGCCCCGCCCCAGCCGTCGGTCAGAGAGGTCCTAAGCGTATGGTGGAGCAGGCTCTTGGGGTCCTGGTCCACGCCCATGTGGGTCCGGTGCATCATCTCCACAATCTCACGGTCGAGCCCCCTCGGGAGGAGATTCTTCTGCTTCCAGAGTTCCTGCCTTTTCTTCGGCGCCCTCCGGATATAGTTGATATCCCCCTTCTGGCGCCCGAAGTCTTCGAGGAACTTCAGCGCCGCTTCCTCACCGATCTTCTCCGTGGTCTTTCCCTGGATATCGATCTTCAGATGCCCGGCCACGGCATGGAGCTTTTTTACGTCCTTGATCTTGATTCCCTCGGTCTCTCCCCGGGAAGCGGCGAGGAGGATGAAGGCCATGTCTCTCCCGTGGTCGGCATGGGCTGCCGCGCCCGCGGCGACCATCCGTCCGAAGTTCCGGGCTGCGATCGTATCCACATCGGCCCCGCAAACGCCGTTCGGCGTTTTGGGCGTGATCCGGCAGGGGCCCATGAAGCAGTGCTTGCAGCACATCCCATCCCTGCCGATGGGGCAGGGCTTGACCTCAATCGCTCGCTTGAAGGCGGTGGAGATCCCCTCTCTTTCCGCCACCTTCAGGAGATCCTTGGCCGTCTCGTCAATGGTCATGTTGATCAGATCTTGCGTACTGATTTCTTTGCTCATCAGGGCTGCTCCTTTACTTCCCCCTCTGCAGGTTGAAATTTTCCTTTTGATATTCGCCGGCTCCGTATACCCGAAAAAGGAACCGAGGGATTATCCTCCGGAGGCCTGTGATCAGAACATAGACTCCATGGTCAGGGCCGGATGCCCCTTCTCGGTCAGAAAAGCGACCAGCTGCTCGGCGTCGACCGCCACGGTCTCGTCGGCGATCTTGTTTAGGAGATCCGGTTCCCCGATCTCCTCGGCCCGCTTCTTCAGCGCCTCGCCCAACTGATTTTTGATACTCGTCGTGAGCCAGACGATCCGCTTGAATCCTCCATCCGCCGTTAAAAACTTTCTGCTCGTGATGAAATACTTTCCGATTCCCGTAAAACCCGGCGTCTGGGTCCCTCCGCCCACGGTGCCCGCCAGGGTGGAGAACTTCATCCCGATCGGCGTCATGCCCGGATATCCCCTGTCCACGATCATGATTCCGTTGGCCTCAGGGACCACGGACACAATGGCCTCAAAGCATCCGCAGGAGGTCATGGGCGCATCCATCAGGGAATAGGCCGAGAACCCATCGAGCGCGCCGTGGGACTCCTTCTTCACGTATTCTTCCACACCCGTCCAACGGCCCTTGACCGCATCGAGGGTCTCTCCCTTCTTCACGGGCTGGTTCCCGCCTGTGGGGTTGATCTCGAAGGCGGCTTTGGCGTCCATCCAGTTGACTGCGCCGCAGAGGCCGAGTCTCTCGGGTGAAACCACGCAGACGTGGTTGGGCGCGAAGGACTGGCAGAGGAGGCAGGAATAATAGGTATCTACGGACTCGTCGGTCATGTTGGCGACACGGATATCGCGTTCATGGTAGACCTTCCGCGCCTCGTCCCTGAGCCGAACCACGTCTTTCTCGTCCGTGTAGATCTTGACCTGAACCTTGTCCACGATGGCCGGAAACTTGGACTTCATCATGGCCACGTGAATCTCTCCGAAGTGGTGAATCCGAAAACCCTCGCTGAAGGCGCTTTTGCTGATCCTGGACCAGCAGATGTCCCGCTGTCCCATGTGCCAGACCCCCTGGGCCATGTTGACGAAGTCATGGGTCTTCCTCTCGAGGACCGGCTCGAAATCCTTCTGCATCTTCCGGCCGGCCACTTCAATCACCACCCCGAGGGGAACGACCCCGCCGGCTTCGTACTTCTCCACGTTTTCGGTGCCGATGAGCTCAACCTTGCCGTCCTCAACCTCATCCAGATTCAGCATCCTCACCAGCTCGAAGGAAGGAGACTGGTTCCCCCCGAACTCCAGGAAGGTATCCTCCTTGCGGATCCGCTCTCCTTCGAAGGCCGGACCATACGCCACGGGGATGGGCGGCTTTTCCACGATGATCTTGAGGCCCCGGGTCTCGATCGCGGTCTGGACGATCTTGTCCTGATCCAGTTCGCGGACCACGTGCTCGTAGGTGCACACGCCTCTCGGCCGGATCTCCGGGACATCGGTGTCGCAAACCGCAGGGAATCCCTGATTGATGGCCCCGGCGCCGGTCGCCCATTTCATATCGTCCAGATCCCCCAGGACCATGGCAAAGGCAAAGACCCGGTTCAGGGAATATTTCAGATTGAGCGCATAATCCCCGGCCTTGAGCCCGCCGAAGGTGAGCCCGGCCCGCGCCGCCCAGTCCAAGGCATAGATCGTATGCTCGGTATCCGGACCCAGGGGGACAATCCGGGTCGGCCAGCCCATTTCCACGCCTCTCCGGTGAAGCTGCTTGGTCACACTGTTCCCCTTGACATGGCCGGCCAGGAAGATCAGGATGTTTTTCTGCTGGAGATCCCGCACGATCTGCTCGGCCCGCTCGTCGCTCTCGGCCGCGCCGAGGATGACTACGTAGCCCGGCATGGACCCGTCCACCAACTGGAAACCCAGGTCCCGGAGGATCGAATCGGTAATGAATCCATTGTAGGTCAGATTCATCTCCGGATCCGTGACCGGCTCCAGACCCTTGATATACCGCAGGGCCATCAGGATCTCCTGGGCAAAGAGGGTGGCCATCCCTGCATCCAGGGCCTCACCCAGATAAGGCTTATAGACCTTTTCTTCGGGAACCGGTTTCAGAAGGGGGCGGGCATAGGCCTCAAGGGCCGTGCGCATATCCTTGAGCGTTTTGACGGCAAAACCGGTCATGGCATAGATCTGGGGCAGAAAATATCCCGTGTCCATGAATTCAAACTGGAAATCCTCGCCCTTCTCGGCCGTAACCTCCGTCAACAGGCTGTCCACTTTCTCAAGAATCTCATGAGAGGCGCGTATGGCCGCCGAGGCAATCAGCTTTGACATAATCCATATCTCCTCACTTCACAATTCATATAAAAAATCTTCTCTTCTTATGACTTTTTGCGCAAAGAAAATCCTTTTCAGGCCTCTGTTCAGAAACAGGGGTCCTTTCATCTGCCATTTTACACGATCCTTCAGGAAATACGCAAACGGATCAAGGATCTCATCCATTTGCCCGGGCTTTCAGGAATTGCGGGATTTGATTCGCTTCCCGGGGGCCGACCACCACCTTCCAGCCGTTGCCCAGTTTGTCTTCCAGTGACCCGGAGAGGACTGCGACATAGCCAGGAAGGATGACTTCCTTTTTCGCGAGCTGATTTTCCACACCGGATTCCTTGATAAAATTCGCAATGGAACCTGCCGTAAACTTGCCGGCGGCCCAGGCCGTGAGCACGGATAACCCTTCCACGTCCTGAACGGCAAGCCTGGCCGGCACCTTGCTGTTCTCGATCTCACCGGCCACAATGAAATAAGTCAGGGCGAAGTTCGTGGTCACAATCAAAGGAGAGTTCCCGTTGACCGTCCCCATTTCATAAATCTTCTGATCAACCTGCATGGGTTTCTGCGGGTCCGTATAGATGTTGAGCCTGCCCGTGAGAAGGCCCAGCATCTCCCACGACCGGAGCGCCCCGAGCAGGATGACCGAGGCGTATTTCATGGTCCCGAGGGCGGCCAGCGCCCCCTCAACCTGGGCATCCTCATGAACGGCGTTCATGAAAAGAGGATACCCGAAGGGTTTGTAGTTCTTCTTGACGGCAAGGCGGCGCATCATCGTGAATCTCTCCAGGGCCTCCCTGGCGTTCCCCGGCATGGGGTCCAGGATCAGGTCTTCCACGCCGGCGCCGGCGGCTTTTTCGGCCATGGCCGAGAGTTCGTCCAGATTCCCGGCGCTGAGAACCAGGGATGCCTTGCCTTTGACCAGGGGGAGGAGCTGCTCCAGATTCTCTTTGTCCGCTCCGTAGACCAGCGGCTTCTTCCCTTCACATGACGAAAGGGCCGCACCGATTCTTTGAGCGTCCCGGCTCATGAGGAGGACCCCCAGGCCGGGCGCTGCATCCACAACCTTTTTCACGGCCGCTGAAAAGGCCGCCCCGCCGCCGGATCTGTCCTGAACCGCGATCATGTTCACACCGTAGTTCACCCCCACCCGGTCGACCTTGAAGTCCGCGATCTGTTTGATCTTGGCCGCAAGTTCCGGATCGTTGTCTCCGACCTGGACGGCGTACGCGCAGGGATTGACGAATTTCTTTTCATGCCTGAAGAGGACGGTCTCCTCCCCGAGGGGCCAGGCCGCATCTCCGGCGCCGATCACGACCTTGCGCACAGGAGGCGCCGACGCCGCGCCCAAAAAGGCCTTGGCTTCTTCTGATGCATGCGGGCAGGCATCCAATGAGACCTGCTTGGCCGCAAGCTTCATGGCAAAGGCCAGGCAGGTCGGGAACCCGCAGTCCTTACAGTTGGTCTTGGGCAGGTGTTTGAAGATTTCTATACCGGTCAGGGCCATTGTTGTCTCCTAATATTATCTTTTAATATTATCCTTTTCAGATCCTTCTCATTTTGTGACCAAAAGGGGTCCAGGGTTCAAGGGGCAAAGTGAAGTGCAAAGAGAATTTCATCGGAAACAAACACTCGACCCCTCGACCCCTGGAACCCTCGAACCCTTAGATTTTACGCCATCAACTGATCAATCGTCTTCTCCACGGTCTGAACCGCCTTGGGTGATGACATAACCAGGATCTCCGTACCGGCCATGAGCATGCTGACAGCCGTGGAAGCCTCCCAGTGCGTTCCCCGCTCCCCGACATCCCCCCATCCCGGCATCTGGTCCTCGCCGGCCTTCACCTCTTTGACCTTCCAGACCACGGAGGCCAGATCCAAGAGCATGGGAGGCTGCATCATCGCATCGTTCTGTATGAGGGCGGAGGCCCGGATCCTTTCGATCACGGAATAGGTGTATTCCAGACCATACCCGAGGGCGCTGGCCGTGGGGTCAATGACGATATCGTTGATGTTGAACCCGGTCTGGGTCAGAAGGATATTAATCTGTTTGGACAGGTTGAAGTCCAGATTGGAGAAGGCGATCAGTTTATGGCCGTTGGAGATGGCCGCAGCGGCGATGGTCTTGTAGTTCTCCTCCTGGGCCTTACCGATCAGGCAGTTCCGCCCTCTGGCCGCGTCGGCGACCACCTTCAGAACCTGGCCGTCCTTGGCCTCCTTGAAAGAGCCGAGGATGATGAGCGGGATATCAATGGCGGCCAGAACCTTCTTGACGGTATCAGCCGCTTCTTCGGGACCGGCGTTCTTGCCGTCCGGGTCCGTGCTGATCAGCCGCAAGGCCACGGCCCTTGCCGAGAGTTCATTCTGACAGTACCTGGCCCACTGAACCGGATCGCTCCATAACGCACCCCATGCCTCTTTCTGGGCTAAAGGCGCGTCCTCAGGCGGCAGATCCAGCACCTCATAGGCGATTAAAGGACGGTTCCCGGCCTCTCCTTCAAAGAGATGAAAGGGAAGCGCGGTCGCCCCGCCCACGGTCACGGCCTTGTCGCCGGTCCCGATGGTGACGGTATTCACTTTGCCTGTATACTTCTCTTTCAGGATCTCAACTGCCATCGCATTCTCCTCTTCTTCAAGAAGGGTTCAAGGGTTCCAGGGTTCCAGGATTCAAGTGAAATGCTCAAACACTTGACCCCAAGATGCCTTAGTGTAGTAGCCGTCGCAGACGGCAAAGATCAAAGAAAAGCGGGGCACGCGGAGCGTAACCCTCGATCCCTTGACCCCTTTTGTTTTCCAGCACTTCACTTGAACCCTCGGCCCCTGGACCCCTTGGCCCCTGTGTTTTACCTAATCCTATACCTCCAAAAATGAATGGGCATACAGGATCTCCCCGCGCATGACCTTCTCGGTCTTGTCCACTTGATGCGCCGGATAGACTGCTCTCGGGTTCCCGCTCTTAACCACTTGCATGAATTCCTTCTCCAAAGGATCAATGATGGCGGCGGTCAGGCCCGCGTCTCTCAGCATCTGGAAAAAGACCGCGGTCAGGATCCCCTTCATGGAGGCCGGCGCCGTGTTAGCGATATTTGAAAGCCCCACCACGGACTTCATGGGCGGATCGTTTAAGGTCTGGAACATCTCCACAGATTGAATGCAGTGCAGGGCATGCTCCTGGTTCCCGTTCAGCATCAGGACCAGGGGATCCAGATAGATATGGTCCAGGGGAAGCCCCACCTCATCGGCCTTGGCCATGATGTCCACGGCAATGGCACAGCGGTCGTTGGCATCGGCGGGAAGCCCGGATCCCGAAAGGCAGAGCCCGATGATATCGCACTGAAACTCCGCGGCTACAGGCATAAACGTGTTCAGCCGTTGGGTCTCACCCGAGGTGGAATTGATCATGGGCCGGCCCCAGGTATTGTTGTGGGCCTTGAGGCCTGCCTTGATCGCGTTGAGATTCGTGGTATCGAGGCAGATCGGGACCTGCGCCGCCTTCTGGACGGTCTTCACAATCCAGTCCATGAGTTCGGGCCCGTCGTCCTCGGCAGGACCGATGTTCACGTCGAGCACGTTGGCCCCGGCCGCAACCTGGGCCTTGGCCATCTCCTGAATCGGTTTGGGGTCCCGGTTCTTCATGGCCTCCCGCTGCACCTTGGTAATGACATTGATACGCTCGCCGATCAGTAACATGATCTGCCTCCTCAGCAAAAAGATTTGAAATTGGAAATTTCAAATTTCAAATCTCAAATTCAGCAGCACGACCCGGGCAGGCTGCCCGAGGACGCCGCTACGCGGAAAACAGTTCCAACAACTTTCTCCGGGTTTCCTCATTTATACTCCCCTTGGCCTCGGCCGCATCGGCAGCGACCCTCCCCATTTCGCAGTAGATTCTCTTTGCTTCGGGCATCAGCCGATCGAAGGCCGCAAGATGCCCTTCGATGGTCTTGAGATCCCCCCGGGCGATCGGTCCGGTCAATGCCTTGGGGATTCCTACCTTCTCCAGATTCCCGACCGTCCCCTTGATCAGCGGCATCAGCGCCGGAAGTCCCGACGTCCTGGGGATCCCCACGGCCTCCAGCATGCGGAGCGCCTGAAACACAAGGGCTACGAAATAATTGCACGCCACCACCGCGGCCGCATGGTAGAGCATCTTCCCCTCGGAGGGGATCACCATCACGGTCCCCCCCAGATCCCGGATGATCTCCTTGCCGGTCTTGATCGCATCCGGGCCGCCGTCCAGGGCGAAAAAGGAGCCGGGAAGATTGGCCACGGCCTGATCCGTGTCCGCCAGAGTCTGCAAGGGGTGGATCGAAAGGATCCGCGCCCCGCAGGCACGCGCCGGAGATAGGATCTCAGCCGAAAGGGCCCCGCAACAATGGATGACCGTACTCTCCGGGGGAAACCCTTTTTTCTTCGCGATCTTCTCGCAGACCGAAGCGATGGCCCCGTCCGGCGTGGTGATGAAGATCAGATCACCCTGCCTGGCGGCCTTCACGACATCGGTTGTGGCAGCTCCTGCGCCGATATATTGGACCGCCCGCTCAGCCGATCCCATGCTCCGGGAAGCCACGGCCGCAATCTCATAGCTCTCCTGATGAAGGAGCGCGCCGACCGCCGTTCCCACCACACCGGCCCCGATGATGACAACCCTGGACTTCTTCATGGTTGCTTCCTAACCCGGACAAGCCGGAACCCATCCGCCACAAAGAGACGAAGGCACGAAGAAAATCATAAGGACTCGAGAAAACCTTCAGGCAATCTCCATGCCGTCCAGAATTTTTTCAAAGGCGATCACGGCCCGGGAGTCGTCCGGCAGATTGATCATTGCCTCACCCCGGAGATCGTATTCTGTAATATTCTGATCGGTCGGCACCCAGCCGGCAAGTTTCATCCCTTGCTCTTCAATCAGATCCGACAAAGCGGGATCAAGCTCTCCCGCCACCCGATTGACGATCAGGGCCGTCCTCTTGATATTGAGCTTGAGCTCATCCGCCAGATCCAAGACCCTCTTTGCGGTCCTGATCCCGCGCTGTGACGGGTCGCTGATCACCAGGAGAAGATCCGTATTCTGAGTCGTCCTACGGCTCAGGTGCTCCAGACCCGCCTCATTGTCCGTCACAATATAGGGATACTTCTCAGACAACTCGTCCGAATATTTCCGAATCAGGTTGTTGACAAAACAATAACAGCCCGGTCCTTCGGGCCGGCCCATGACCAGAAGATCAAACCCTTCATGCTCCGCGACCACCTGGTGGAGCATCATCTCGAAATACGCATCCTTGGACATGCCTCCCGGCTGCTGACCCTCACGCCCCAGGAGCCCTTCCCTGAGTTCGCCGATGGTGTTTTCGACTTTTACGCCGAGGACCTCGTTAAGGTTGGCATTGGCATCGGCATCGATAACCATAATCGGGCTCTTCCCATGACGGATCAGATACCGGATGAGAAGCCCGGCCAGACTGGTTTTGCCGGTTCCGCCCTTCCCGGATAGGGCGATATTAAACGACATATAAGACCCATTCCTCACCGCAGAGGACGCGGAGATCGCAGAGAAAAGCTTTTTATTATCTATAGTATTTACTCTGCGTGCTCTGCGGTAAATCTTTTCTTTTTACATGTTCTTAAACTTTTCTCTGACCTCTTCGGTCTTGCCGCAGGTCATCTTCCCTTCGGGACATTTTCCCTTGAGGCACCCCGGGCCGGCTTCCTTGAAAAGTTTGGGCGCCGCCTCCTTGACCTTCCTCAGCATCTCATCGGCCATGTCCCTGATCTCCCACTGGGCCCGGTTGCAGCACCGCACACGGAAGAAATGGAGAAGCTCCCTGGCATTCATGGTGATGATGATCTTGGTCTCCGCGGCATTGGGCAGGATGAACCGGGCATCCTCCTGGGATTTTTCCCCCCTGTTCCCCAGAGCGGCGTTGAGTTCGTCGTACCAGCCCTGGATGATCTTCATCTTCTCTTCGAACCATGCGGACTTGCCGGCAGCCGCCACGGACGGGGGGACCACATAGTCGAAAACCTTCCCTTGATGTTTCTCCGTCTGCTCGCCCACATACCGCTGACTCTGCTGTGAATACGAGGCCACTCGATGGCGCACGATCTGATGGGAGCAGGCCCTGGATATCCCTTCCACACCGAAGGTGAACGAGACATGCTCCACAGGGGACATATGCCCCATGGTCACCAGCTTGTCCACAAACCCCGCCTGGTCCTTGCTCTCGATCCCCTGTTTCAGATCATCAATGTTGGAAGGGGAATAACAGAGCTTGGCGCCCATGGCCACGACCTCTTCGGGTCTTGGGGTATATCGCAGCAACTCAACATGCAATCTGGTCTGGGCCATGTTTCCCTCGAAAATAATTTTGAAACACCGCAGATGGGGTATTTGCGGCGGAATCATTTAAACGTATGTTCCTCTCCGGGGAACCCCCCGCTCTCCACTTCCTCCTTGTACTGCCGGATGGCCGACAAGGCTTCCTCTCCGAGATGGGCATACCGCTTGATGAACTTGGGTACAAAACGCTCAAAGAGTCCGAGAAGGTCATGCAGGACAAGCACCTGTCCGTCACAGTGGACCCCTGCGCCGATCCCAATGGTCGGAATGGAAATCTCCTGGGTAATCTTTTTTGCAATCTCACCGGGGATACACTCCAGGACCACGGAAAAAGCTCCGGCTTCTTCCACGGATGCTGCGTCTTTCAAGAGCCGGTCCATCTCTTTTTGAACCTTGAACCCGCCCATTTTGTGCACGGACTGCGGGGTCAGCCCGATATGGGCCATGACCGGTATATCCGCGGCTGAAATGGCCTCGATGGTCTTCCGGACCGAGGCGCCTCCTTCAAGTTTCACGGCCTGCGCCCCCGCCTCCTTGAGAAACCGGCCCGCATTGGAAACCGCTTCCTCACAGCTCACCTGATAGGACATAAACGGCATGTCCCCCACCACCAATGCATTCCGGGTCGCCCGGACGACCATCTCCGTATGGTAGACCATCTGGTCCATGGTCACGGGCAGGGTGTTCTCTTTGCCCTGCACCACCACGCCCAGGGAATCACCGACCAGGATCATGTCGATCCCGGCCTGGTCCACCAGAGCGGCAAAGGGGAAGTCATAGGCCGTCAGCATGGTGATTTTCTTCCCCTCGGCCTTCTTCTTTTTGAGATCCGTGATGGTGATTCGAGGCATCCTATTCATTCCTTTATTTAATTTTGGTTCTTCTCCCATATAGTGGGTAAAAAGGGTTCGAGGATTCCAGGGTTCAAGGGGTCAAGTGTTTGTTTTTCAGTGATTTTATCAATGTAGTGTTTCAGCACTTCACTTGACCCCTGGAATCCTTGACCCCTTGACCCCTGATGTTTTCACCCACTCTTTTGGAGATGAACCTTAATTTTTGATTTATTCCTATGCCAGCCCCGCCCTCTTCACGATCTCCGGCACGAGATGTTCCTTGCCGATGGCCATGATATGGACGCCGTCGCACTGGTCCCTCACTGCCTTGATGAATTCGCACATGATGTCGATCCCGGTATCGATGGCCTTTTCCTTGCCGGCCGCCTTCATCCGGTCGATCAGGTTCTGAGGCACGGAAACGCCGGGCACAAACTTGTTCATGTAATTGGCCATCCCGGCGGAGGTCAGAAGCACCAACCCGGCCATGATCTTGGTGTCGAATTGCCGTGCGAACTTCATGAAGTCAAGAAAGTTCTCGATATCGTAGACCGCCTGGGTCTGAAAGAATTTCGCCCCGGCCCGTATCTTTTTTTCAAACTTCATAAGCTGCGGCTCAATGGGTCTGGACTCGGGGGTGACCACCGCTCCGGGAAACAATGACGTTGCGCCTTTCAGGTCATTGCCCGCCATGTCCTTTCCGTTATTCAGGGCCTCCACGGCCTGAAGAATCTGCACGGACTCCAGATCGAAAACCGGTTTGGCGTCCTTGTGGTCCCCGGCCTGGACCCCGTCACCGGTCAGGCAGAGGACGTTCCGGATGCCGAGGATATGGGCGCCCAGGAGATCGCTTTGGATGGCCAGGCGGTTCCGATCACGGCCCGTAATTTGGAAAACCGGATCGTGCCCCATGTCGACCAGGAGCTTGCAGACCGGAAGGGACCCGATCCGCATGACTGAACTCTGGTTGTCGGTGACGTTGATGCCGTTGACATAGCCGAGCATGCCCTCGGCATGATGAAGCATCTCGGAGATGTCCGTGCCTTTTGGGGGGCCGCATTCACCGGTCACGACAAACTCTCCAGCTTCGAACGCCGCTCTGACGGTTTTCTTCTTGCCCAATGGCTCTCCTCCTCTATAATATTAATATTTTGGGTTCTTCTCCCATATAGTGGGTAAAAAGGGTTCGAGGATTCCAGGGTTCAAGGATTCAAGTGAAATACTTAAATGCAAGCAAAATCTCCAGAGGAAAACACTGGAACCCTTGACCCATGATGTTTTTAGCACTTCACTCGACCCCTTGAATCCTTGGCCCCTCGGACCCTCAAGTCTTGAAAATCACTTCACTTGACCCCTGGAATCCTTGACCCCTTGACCCCTGATGTTTTCACCCACTCTTTTGGAGATGAACCAGATTTTGTTTCAGCCTCTCATTTCCAGGGATAGAAACTTATCCACAAATTATCCCTTCGCCTCTTCTTTGGCCTTGCGTTTGGCCTCTTTCTCTTCCATCTTTTTCTTATTCGTGGGGTTCAGGTGTGTCATCGGCTTCAGGTGCGCCGACCACTTCTTGGCCTTCAACGGTTCTTTCAGGTTATCCAGACGGTTCTGTTTTTCGAGCCGCTCATAGGCCAGAACCCAGGCGCATGGCGTGTCGTTTCCGATCTCGCACATGCCGTTGTTCACCCCGCCGCAGGGCCCGTTCAGGATCCCCTTATAGCAGCGTGTGATCGGGCAGACGGCCCCGAACTTGTCGATGCGGCACTCGCCGCAGGCGGAGCAAAACTCCACGTGCTGGCCGAACCGCTCGGTATTACCCAGAAACAGGGAATTGTTCAGGGGGAATACGATCTTGTCTTCATAGACCGTTCCCACGGACTGGACGCCGGCCCCGCAGGACATAACGCCGATTCCGTCCGCTTCCTCGATCTCCTTGGCGTGCTCTTTCAAATGGCTTTTCATATCCGGGATGTGACAGCTCGTGTCCGGAATCGTCATACCCGTCACCTCAATCCCCTCGGCCGCCAGCATCTCCTTCATACGGTTCAGGTCAATCTCCCCGCCGGCTTCGCAGACCGTCGCACAGTCCCCGCATCCGACGAGGAAGATTTTCTTTATCCCCTTGAGCATTTCAAGAATGAGCTCTTTGGATTTTGTCTCTTGTACTATCATAAGCCGCTGCTCCTTTGCCCCGTTAGAGAAACCGTATCTCAAACGGAGTCTACACCATCCCTTGAAGATGGTGGTAGAAAATCACCATCACCGGTTGTTAGGGAACACCATGTTCTCTAACGGGGGTTTTTTCTTCTTATAGATTGCCGCTCTTCATCAGTTCCAGCATCTCCACCCGGGTTCGCTCATTGGCCTCAAAAATCCCTCGGACCGCCGAGGTCACGGTCTTTGCCCCGGCCTTCTTCACCCCCCTCATGGAGACACAGAGCTGTTCCGCCTCAATCACCACCATGGCCCCTCTGGGTTCCAGGCTCTCC
The DNA here is from genome assembly GCA_001873285.1 of Nitrospirae bacterium CG2_30_53_67. Lineage (NCBI taxonomy): Bacteria > Pseudomonadati > Nitrospirota > Nitrospirae bacterium CG2_30_53_67. Next base: position 17,804 of record MNYV01000120.1, on the reverse strand, counting down.
ACAATCAGATCCGCAAGCTGGGTGGTCAGCCTCTCCTGCATCTGGAGTCTCCGGGCCAGGAGTTCAAGCGCCCGGGCCAAGGCCGAAAAGCCCACGATCTTCCCCTCTCCGGGGATATAGGCGATATGGGCCTTGCCGTAAAATGGGAGAAGATGGTGCTCACAGATCGAATAAAACGGGATATCCTTGATCATCACCATCTCCTTGTGCGCCTCACCGTCAATAGGCCTGATGATCTTGGAAAGATCCGCCGAGAGCCCTTCCAGGATCTCTTCGTACAGATCAGCCACCCGCCTCGGCGTATCCTTCAAACCGGGACGGTCCGGGTCCTCGCCCACGCCTTCGAGAATCAGCCTTACCCCTTTTGAGATCTTCGCCTTATCCATCCCGCTCACCCATGGCTGATCGTCACCGAGGGATTGATCCTACCCGGCAGATCCATGGTTTCTGAATACAAATTTATTTAAAACGATCCTGACGATGGATCTTTTCAGTATGCCGAGAAGATCTCGCCGTTGGCTGTTTCGTGCAGGACAATTTCAGTAAAACACTGTTTTATTCTTTCAACCTATGAGCAATTAAAAGTATCAATTCAGGCCATCCTTGTCAAGAAAATAAATATTCAATTGCGAATATATAAATCTTATAACTCCATAAATAATTAAGAAACAATGCCCCTACCCAACCCCTGCCCCAGACTTCGATAGTTCCGGCGCATCAGAGGAAAGGCCGTGACAGACTAAGTGGCCCTATTCGTAAATACGGTGGCATTCGAGTGCCGTAGGGCGGTCGAGTCAAAGTTCCGCACCTTGCGGTGTACCAGAGGGGTACGCGCTGAGTCGCGTGCCTTGATGCGCCCGCCCTACAACCCTCTCGGTACGTCACCCTATTTACGAACAGGACCACTAAGGTGGGATTTAACCCTGGGGATCCGAAGGGCCATGGACCGGAACCCGGTCCTTCTTAGGACCGGTCCTCAGTGAGCGGATGGTAAAGAGGAGGAGAAAAACCGCAGCCGCCAGAAGGACAATGGTGGCCCCGGAGGCGGTATTGAACCGGTAGGAGACAAGGAGCCCGCCCAGGGCCGAGACAAGCCCGACGATGACTGAGACGATGAGAACCGACTTGTAATGGGAACTCACCTCGTAGGCCGCCGCGGCCGGGATCACCAGAAGGGCCGAAACCAGGATGATGCCGACCACCTTCATGGAGATCACGATGGTCACGGCCATGAGCGTGAGGAGATAATAATAGAGGAAGGCCACCGGCACACCGTTCACCTGTGCCGATTCTTCGTCAAAACTGATGTACAGCAGTTCTTTGAAGAAGTAAAATACGGTCCCGAGGACAAACAGGCTGAGGGCCGCCACGATCCAGAGGTCCGTTGAGGTGACCGCGAGGATATTCCCGAAGAGATAGCCGAAAAGGTCTACGGTATACCCTCTGGAAAGCCCGATGATCACGATCCCCAATGCCATGGCCGCGGCATAAAAGATTCCGATGGTCGTATCCTCGTTAAGCCTCCCCCTGCGGCTCACGATCCCGATCATCCAAGCGGTCAGCACGGAGAAGATCACGGCCGAAAGGGTCGGGTCGATGCCGAAGAGGATCCCGATGGCCACGCCCCCGAAGGCTGCATGCGAGATCCCCACGCCGATGAAGGAGAGCCGGTTGACCAGGACAAAAAAGGAGATCACCGAGCAGGTGATGCTGACCAGGATCCCGGCTGCGAGAGCCTTCTGCATGAAACCGTAGGCAAGGATTTCAGTCACGATGCCCTCCGATCATCCGGTGGGGGATCCTGCCGTGCATGACCGCTTCGACCTCAGTCCCGTAGAGCTTCTTGAATACCTCGCTTTTCAGGATATCCTCCGGCCTTCCGTGGAGATGCAACGTCCGGTTCAGGCAGGCCACGGCATCGCAGTGGATGGGGACCACCCCGATATCGTGGGTAGTCATGATGACGGTCAGGGCGTACTCCTTGCGGAGCTGCTGCAGAAGCCGGTAGAAACTGTCCTGTGCGGCGAGATCAACCGCGGCCACAGGCTCGTCCAGGATCAGGACCCTGGGTTCGGCGCAAAGCGACCGCGCGATAAAGACACGCTGTTTCTCCCCTCCGGAAAGGCTCCCGATCTGCTGGCCTGATAGATGAATCATCCCTACCTTATCGAGGCAGGCCATGGCCATGTCACGGTCATATTTTTTCGGACGGCGCCCGATCCCGATCTTCCCGTACCTCCCCATGATCACCGTGTCCAGGACCGAGACCGGAAAACGCCTGTCTATGTTGATCTGCTGGGGGACATACCCCATGATCCAGGAGCGGCTTTCTCCGGTCCCGAGAGGGACCCCCTGGATCAAGACCTCTCCCCGATCCGGACGGATGAGTCCGAGGATCGCCCTCAAGAGCGTGGTCTTTCCCCCGCCGTTGGGCCCGATCAGTCCGGTGAAGGACTGCTCCTCGACCTTCAGGTTCACCCCCTGAAGCACCGGGTAACCATTGATCTCCACATCCAGGTTCCGGGTCTCTACCATGACCTGCCGGTCTGTTCCCATTAAAAAATCCTCCAATCACGGCCCCCCGAAAGCCTGCTGCATGATTGCAAGGTTATAGCGCATCAGCTTGAGATAGGTGGACCGGTCCTCGTGTTCAGGGGATCCGATCGGATCCAGCAGAAAGACCCGGCCCCCGACCTCGGAGGCGACCACATCAGCCGTCTTGGGGTTCAACTGCGGTTCGGCGAATATCACCTTCACGCCTGACGCCTTGACACCCTGCACGATCTTCATGAGTTCGCCGGGCGCCGGCTCCCTCCCCGGGGAGGTTTCGATCACGCCGGCCTCGACCAGGCCATACCGTTTTGCAAAGTAGGTCCAGGAGGGGTGGAAGGAAATGAAGGCATTGACCCTGAAGCTTTTGACCCGGTTCCTGATCTCAAGATTGAGGACCTTGAGCTGATTGAGATAGGTTTCAGTATTTTTTTCATATTCGGCCTGGTGCGCCGGATCTATCTTCACCAGGGCCTCTTTGATCCTTTTCACCTGTTCCATGGCCAGAACCGGGTCCAGCCAGATATGAGGATTCCCGGCCGGGCGCCCATGCCCGGTTTCGGTCTCCTCAATGACCTCCATTCCTTGGGATGTATCAACCTCGGCAAGGCCGGGGGCGGCGCCGGCATGAGCCAGGTTACCTGCCCAGAACTCAAACCCGAGACCGATCTTGACGAAGAGCCGGGCATCCTGCAGCCGGGCAAGGTCTCTGGGCGCCGGGGAATAGACATGAGGGCTTGCAGCCGGAGGGAGAAGGGTCAGGACCTCGACCCTCTCTCCGCCCACGTTCCGGACGAAATCCGAGAGGGGAAAAATGCTGGCCACCACCTTGATCCGGTCATGGGGGCCGGAGACCCTATCGGGTTCCTCACATCCGGTCAGGCAGAGGGAGATCAGCGCCAAACTACAAAGCATGGATCGGATATTCAGAGATCTATTCATGGCTGTCTCTCCCCGGCCGTGTCCGTCTGGAAAAGAGCAATGCATCATGGACGGCAAGGCGGCCGGCTGCCGCCGCGGGAAAGCGGCTCCGGAACGAGTTGATCAAGGCAACCTCCATCCATGGGGGATCAGTGTACACAATTCCACCTGAAAATAAAATACTTTTCACCAACCAAGGGGAGCTCTGAGAAAAAATAAAAAAGGAGTGGTGAATGGACGTTCACCAGCTCCTGATCATCCTGGAGCGGGAAACGGGATTCGAACCCGCGACCTTCAGCTTGGGAAGCTGACACTCTACCACTGAGTTATTCCCGCTCTTATATTTTGTTATATTGTATTGACCCTCATGGCAAAGTCAAGCGATTTCTCACCGGTCTACATGATCTTTCAGATCGGCGGAAGTCCGGATCGATACCCATTCCTCACACCGATTTCTTCCCGATCAGGAGCGTGGAATCCATACAGAGGGTTTGGGCACGGATACCCGAAAAGCCTGCTTCCTTGAGAAAGGCCTCCCCTTGATCGAGACGGTAGTTCCTCCCTCCCTCTGTGTTGAGCAGCATGTTCAGGGAGAAGAGCGCTCCCCAAAGGGGATGCGTGCCGGTTTCATCCGTGAAAAAATCGTTGATGAGGAGGGTCCCGCCGGGCCTGAGAAGGACATAGACCTTCCTTAAGAGATCTAAAACGACCTCCGGAGGATAGATATGGATGACATTGGAAAGCAGCGCCGGATGGTAATGATCCTTTTTGAACGAGAGCTCAAGAAAATCTCCGGGGATGAAGGTCACCCGGTCGAGAAGGCCCTGCTTCCCGGCAAGCCGCCGGGTGATCGGAATGACATCTTCTGCATCCACGGCTGTGGCCTGAACGCCGGGATAGGTTTGAAGAAATTTTCTGAAATAGGTTCCGGGGCCGCACCCGAGATCGAGGATCTCTTCATTCCCCTGCAGCGGAAAGCGCCTCACCAGTTCTTCGGCCACGGTCGAGGCCAGGGACTCCATGGCCGCCATAAAATTCCCGGTATTCTCTTTTATCTCTGCGTCGGTAAGATCGGAATCCGGCGCCAGGGGCTTCCCGGTACGCACGGACGTTTCCAGTCTCATCCACTTGGCCTGAAGGTGTTCCATGTGCGCTATGGATGCACTCAGGTCTTTCTCCCCTTCAGAAGTCAGGCAGGGCCTGAACGCTTCAGGAACGGCGTATCCCTGTTCGGTCTTTCTCAGCAGCCCGAGTGCGATGAGCGGCAGCAGGAGCCGCTCCAGTGCGTCAGGAGTCACGCCCAGCCTGGGGCATAGAACCTGCAGCGGAACGGTCCGATCTCCGATCTCCTTGAACACGTTCAGCCGCAGGGCGACAAACAGGGCCTGGGATCTCCAGTAGGCGGTGCTGATCTCTTTGATTCTTTCCGCAGGGTTGAATCCGGATGGGGTCATAAGATGCTCCAAAATAAGGAAAACGCCTGATTGTCCACCTAATCTTCTTACGTCACGATTTTCTTTTTATCGGAGTATAGCACTTGCTCATTTTTATGTCATCTGCTGCTTCTTGATTGACAACGGCCCCCATTTTTATGTAAATAGATTATCCATCCATTGATGAATCCATGAGGACGGAATATGCTATGAAAGAAAAGGAAGCCGAAAGGGCCTGGGATCTTCTAAAGAAGACGGCCGCCGAATACAAACCCGAATGGAAGGATGGGATCCTGGAGCACGCAAGAATCGTCCACGATGCCTCTTTGTTCCTGGCCCGTCTTTTCCCTGGGACGGCCCATGTGGACTTCGACATCCTAACATTAGGCGCCATCCTCCACGACGTGGGACGGAGCCGGGCATCCCGTATTGTGGAGCACGGAGTCAAGAGCGGAGAGATCATCCGTGAGCATGGCTTTCCCGAGGCCGCGGCCAGAATCGGCGAGACCCATATAGGCGTGGGCATCGCCAAGGAAGAAACAGCGGCCCTGGGTCTTCCGCACCGGGATTTTATCCCCAATACCTTGGAGGAACGGATCGTCTGCTACGTGGACAATCTTCTCTTTTACATCCCCGGTGAAGACCGTCATGAGTTACGGGATACGGATGCGGTGGTCAAGCGTTTTACCCGAGAGCTTGGAGAGTCCTACGGCCGGCGTTCCAGGGAGTTCATGGAGAAAATCGAACACGAGGTCGGCCCCCGGGGCTTCAAACAATTTCAGAAATACATCAACGAATTCAATCGAGAGCTGGCCGGCAGATCGGGGAAAAACAGGGGAAAAGAATGAACGGCTGCCTCTTTTGCGAAATCGTCTCCGGTAACCGGCAGGCGGAACGTGTTTATGAAGATGAGCATTGCCTGGCCTTTCGGGACGTCAATCCACAGGCCCCCGTACATCTCCTGATCATTCCCAGGGTCCATCTTAAATCCTTAAACGAGATTGATGCTGCGCCGGATGGACTGTTACACCACCTGATGAGGGCCGCACATGAGATCGCCAAACGGCTCAAGCTGGATCAGAAAGGCTACCGGCTCGTGATCAACACCGGCCCTCACGGCGGGCAGACCGTGTTCCACCTTCATATCCATCTGCTGGGCGGGCGGCCCATGCATTGGCCGCCCGGGTAATATGAAGATTGACGGTCATCAAAAGCCGCATCCCCCAAAGGTTCCATCATTGAAGCAGTCATCAAACAGCGTTCTACTCTTGTTTGTTCAATAATGATTATTAATAATTATATATCTTAATACGTTTATAAGAATTACAAATGTATGGTTTTAATGTTTTATCTTGATTCCTGTTTTTGATCGTATTAGTATTTTAATTCCTATCCGGGATCTCTTATAAAATTGTCTCGTTCCGGGTAGACGAGAGGTCCCTATAATATTTTCTAAAGATTGGATAAGAACTATTAATTTTACTTTCTATAGTTATTAGAAGATATTAATATTCTAATTTTAGAAACTATTTTTCTCTTTCGGATTTTTATGACGCTCTCGCTTACCTCAAATCGCTCATTCAAACTCTGTTCCTGCACAGGAACGGCTCACAACTATGCAACAGACCGATCAAACCGTGAAGGGAGGTGGAACGACAAACAAAGAGGAGAAAGAGAACGCTTCTGTTTAATGTTTAATAAGGAAAGGATTTAGTCATCCTAATTTAACGTTTTTAAGGAGGGATTAAAGATGCCAAGTTACGTAATGACAGAAAAATGCGACGGTTGTAAAGGGCAGGATAAGACTGCATGTATGTATATTTGCCCGAATGACCTGATGTTCCTGGACAAGGAAAGGATGAAGGCCTACAATCAGGAGCCTACTTATTGCTGGGAGTGCTACTGTTGTGTAAAGATATGTCCCCAGCAGGCTATGGATGTAAGGGGTTATGCAGACTTTATGCCCCTCGGCGCCTCATCAACTCCCCTGAGAGGGACAGAGGACATCATGTGGACGATCACCTACAGGGATGGAAGGATCAAGAGATTCAAGTATCCGATAAGGACTACACCAGAGGGTTCCATAAAGGCGCTTGAGGGGTATCCTGAGGCAAAGGTGGCGGACTTAAACAGTCAATTGCTGTTTTCAGAGCCGGATATGCTGGGAGTAAAAGAGCTCCCGACAAAAAAATAAATAAAAAAGGAGAGAAAACATGAAAGAATTTGCAACAGAGGTTGTTAATACCGATATATTGATACTCGGTGGAGGGATGGGAGGCTGCGGCGCTGTAGTAGAGGCTTCCTACTGGGCGAAGGCAGCGGGGTTAAAGGTAACCTGGGTAGATAAGGCCGCTGTGGACAGGAGCGGTCCTGTTGCCATGGGACTTTCTGCCATTAATACCTATATGGGATTGGATGGAAAGGTCACACATGATCAGCACACACCCGAAGATTTTGTGAAATATGTGACGAATGACCAGATGGGGTTAACAAGGCAGGACATCGTCTATGATGTCGCAAGGCACGTGGATTCCTCTGTCAAGAGTTTTGATAAATGGGGTCTTCCCATATGGAAGGATGAGGCAGGGAATTATGCTAAATCAGGCGCATGGCAGATAGCAATATCAGGCGAGAGCTACAAGATCATCGTGGCAGAGGCGGCAAAGAACGCATTAGGCGCCCTCGGTGATAAGGGTCAGCTCATTGAGAGGGTCTATATTACGCACCTGCTTAATGATGAGAAAGAGACCGACAAGGTCTGCGGCGCGGTGGGCTTCAGCGTCAGGGAAGACAAATTCTACGTGTTTAAGGCAAAAGCGGTTTACTGCGGTTTGGGCGGCGCGGTCCATGTATTCAGGCCCAGGTCTCAGGGTGAAGGCTTCGGGAGGTCCTGGATGCCGCCGTGGCTTGGAGGTTCAACTTATTCACTCATTTTACAGGCAGGCGGTGAGCTTACACAGATGGATGTGCCGTTTATCCCTCCAAGGTTCAAGGATGCCTATGGACCCGTCGGGACCTTCTTCCTTCTCTTTAAGACGCCTGCAACGGATGTTTATGGGGATCCATATGTTTTTGCATACAAATCAGAGACAGATAAGTGGGCGCCATATTCAAAGGTAAAGCCCTGTCCGACTCCTGTGAGAAACTATGAGATGATCCTCGCAACCAAGGCCGGTAAGTCGCCCTTGCTCATGCATACGGAAAAGGTAACGGAGAGGATAAAAAAGGAGGTCACAGACCCGAAGGCGCAGAAAAAAGAGCTTAAAAAGTATGAACAGGAATCCTGGGAGGACTTCCTGGATATGACGATTGCAGGCGCAACCCTCTGGGCTTCGCTGAATATTGACCCATTGGAAAAACCTTCGGAGCTTCAGTTGGGAGACCCCTGCTTTATCGGTTCACATGCCGCCTCTTGCGGCGCCTGGGTCCGCGGCGCTGATGACCTGATGCCCAAGGAATACGCTGATGCATTCCCTGAGCAGTATAACCTAATGACTACGGTCAAGGGTCTATTTACAGCAGGCTGCGGCGTAGGCGCATCTGCGCATAAGTTCTCAAGCGGTTCACATGCGCAGGGAAGGATTGCAGCAAAGTCAGCAGTGAAGTACGCCTATGACCATAAGGGCTACACGCCTACTGTATCTGATGACACGATAAAGAAACTCAAGGAAATCGTATTTAAGCCGGTTGCCCTCTATGAGGAGAAGAAGGGATACACAACAAGCGCAGAAGTGAATCCAAACTATATCTCAGCGCACAGTTTCTTATTCAGGCTGCAGAAGATCATGGGTGAATATGCAGGGAGCTGGGAGACCAGTTATGAGACAACCGACAAGATGCTTGAGACAGCCGTCTGGAAATTGGGTTTCCTGGAAGAAGACGTAGAGAAGCTTGGTGTTAATACTGCGAAGAACAATCATGAGCTGATGAGGGCCTGGGAGGCTGTCCACAGGATGTATGTCGGCCTGGCATGCGTGAAAACAAGGCTTGCCAGAAAAGAGTCAAGATGGCCCGGATATTACCACAAGTTGGACTTCCCGGACTTGGATGAAAGCAAGAAACACTTTATCAATGTGAAGTATGATGCAGCTAAAAAGGAATGGAAGACCATCGAAAGACCGATGATTCCTATCGTTTAATCGTTTAATTAAATAGTAGACCATGAGATGATGTATGGAGGGGCGACCTTTCAGGCCGCCCCTCCAAAAATTTAGAACGGAACAATCGTGCCGATAAGTCGGCACATAAGGAAAACGAAAGTATATTATTATCAATTCCAATGCCGTCATTGTCCGACTTGATCGGACAATCCAGACGCCGTCCCCCGATTTAATCGGGGAATGACATAAGATAATTGTCACCCTGGACTTCAGGGTCTTGAGATTCCGAAACAAGTTCGGAATGACACCTTTTGTCTTGTCATGCTGAACTTGTTTCAGCATCTCATTATTTAAGGCGTTAATTTATAGAGAATAGTTTATGAATAAAAAATATACTGAAAATCAACGAAAGCTCTCTCTAAATGACAGATTCAAATTTTCATGTCATAAAGGGCTTTCTTGTTTTAACACCTGCTGTAATGATGTCAATATCTTTCTTACACCCTATGATGTCCTGAGGATGAGAAAGATGGTCTGGCTGTCCTCTGGAGAATTCTTAAAAAGATATACGGTTGCGCTCTTAGGAGATGAGGGGCTGCCTCTTGTTGTGCTTAAGATGATGGAGGATGAGAATAAGAGTTGTCCTTTTGTTACCGAGGATGGTTGTAGTATTTATCAGGACAGGCCATGGTCCTGCAGGATGTATCCTGTCTTCCCTGCTTCTTCTAAAGAAGAAGAATTTTTAATAGAGGAGAAGCCCTCATGTCTTGGATTTTCCGCCAAAGGCAGTTCAGCCTCTGGAGGAGAAGATGAAAGACAATGGACAGCAGGGGAGTGGAAGAAGGCTCAGGGGATCGGCATCTATGACAAAATGAATGAAGCCTATCGAGAGATTACCTTTCATGATTATTTCCAGAATAATAAGCTTGATTCAGGAAAGGCAAAGCTGCTTTATAGGGCCTGTTATGACCTTGGTGAATTCAAGAGATTCCTTTTTGGAACCAGGTTTTTTGATATATATGATGTAGAGAAAGAGGTTATCGAAAAGATCAAGGAAGATGAGGAAGAACTCTTGAATTTTGGTTATAGATGGGTAAGATTTACTCTGTTTAACGAGGAAATCTTTAAACTCAAAGATAAGGAAATGGATAAGCTATTGAAGTCAAAACCCACATGCCGATAAGTCGGCACATCTGTCATTCCCCGACCCCCGATTAAGACATTCGAGGGCATGCTTGATCGGGGAATCCAGAAAAAAGCGGAACTGGATTCTCTGGTCAAGCCAGAGAATGACATTTTCGGGACAAAGGATTAAACCATGTTTTTGAGTAGAAGGCTTGTAGAACCTATTAAGCGCACACTGAATTCCAAATTCAAATTCGGGTGTTATAAAAGTATCGCCTGTTTCAGCAAATGCTGCAGCCGTGCGGATGTGCTTCTTACGCCTTATGACATCGTAAGGATGAAAAATAGATTGGGAATTTCATCAGGAGAGTTCCTGGATAGATACACATACACCCATACTGATGAAAAGACCTCACATCCTTACGCAGTGCTTAAGATGACGGATGATGAAGGGAAATGTCCCTTTGTTACGGATGAAGGCTGTAGTATCTATGAAGACCGTCCTTCCAACTGCCGATATTATCCGGTTGGCCAGGGGCTTATGATGATAAGCGGCTCAAAGGAAGGGCCGGCAAATGAAGAATTCTACTTTTTTGTAAGAGACCCTAATTGCCTCGGTTATCAGGAGGAAAAGGAGTGGACCATCGAGACCTGGAGGATCGACCAGGGGGTTGAGCTCTATGATGAGATGAACAGGGAATGGAAAGAGATCCAGTTAAGGAGAAATGCCTCCGGGCAGCCCCAACTCGACTCGAAGAAACAGGGCATGCTTTACATGGCAAGTTATGATATAGACAGATTCAAGAAATTTATCTTTGAGAGCAGGTTTCTCGATTCTTTTGATATGGATAAAGAAGAGGTCGAGAAGATGAAAACCGACGAGATCGCGCTGATGAAATTCGGATTCAAATACCTGAAATATATCCTGATGCTTGAGGAGACATTAAAGGTAAAAAAGAATGAATCATTTCCCAAAAAGTTTGTAAAATCATAAGGGTTCAAGGGGAGAAGAACCTATCATTATTGATGGAGGAGTAGTATGGCAGAGGAAAAAAGAATACTGGTCGTGGGCGGAGGAATCAGCGGGATGACCACGGCCATTGAAGCGGCCGAAGCCGGCTACAAGACAGTCATTGTCGAGAAAAACCCCTATCTGGGCGGACGGGTGGCCCAGATGAACAAATACTTCCCCAAGCTCTGCCCGCCTTACTGCGGCATGGAGATCAACTTCCGGCGGATCCGCCCCAATCGAAACATCAGATATTACACGCTGGCACAGGTGGACAAGGTGACCGGCGGTGACGGCAGCTATCAGGTGAGCGTCAAGGTTCAGCCCCGTTATGTGAACGCCAAGTGCACGGCCTGCGGCAAGTGCGTAGAGGCCTGCCCGGTGGAGCGTCTCAACGACTTCAACCTCGGCATGGACAAGACCAAGGCGATCTACCTCCCCCACGAGATGGCCTTCCCCATGCGGTACGTGATCGATATGAGCGTTTGCAAGGGAAAGGCCTGCGCAAAATGCGTCGCAGCCTGCGCCTACAACGCCATTGACCTGGAGATGAAACCCGAGACCGTGGACCTGAATGTCGGGGCCATGGTCCTCGCCACCGGATGGAACCCTTATGATGCCGCGAAGATCGACAATCTCGAATTCGGCAAATACAAAAACGTCGTCACCAACGTGATGATGGAGCGTCTGGCCGCTCCCAACGGTCCGACCGGCGGCAAGATCCAGAGACCTTCGGACGGCAAAGCGCCCGAATCCATCGCCTTTGTCCAGTGCGCGGGTTCCAGGGATGAGAACCACATGGCCCACTGCTCTTCAATCTGCTGCCTCGCGACCTTCAAGCATATCGCCTACCTCCACGAACTCAATCCGAACGCACAGGCTTATATGTTCTATATCGATCTTCGGGCCCAAGGAAAGTACGAAAAGTTCGTGCAGACCGTGTCCGCCCAGCCGAACACCACGCTGATCAAAGGCAAGGTCGCAAAGATCACAGAAGACCCGGCAACCGGCAAGCTTACGGTGACGGCCGAGAACGCCGTGACCGGGGAGAAGGTGCACCAGACCGTGGACCTGGTCGTTCTCGCCACGGGCATGGATCCGACGGCAAGAGAAGGGAGACTTCCCGTTGCAGTCGAACAGGACATAAGCGGTTTTATCGTCTCTAACGGGACGGGGATCATTTCTACGGGCGTCGCCAGGAAGCCCACGGACGTGGCCTCCTGCACACAGGACGCCACCGGGGCCGCGCTCAAGGCGATTCAAAGCATCGTAAGGAGATAACGAGATGGAGAAGAAACTTGGGGTTTACATCTGCACCGGCTGTGAGATCGGGTCATCCCTCAATATCGAGGCGATGAACAAGGTCGCGACCCAAGAGCACAAGGCGCCGGTATGCAGGAATCACGCGGCATTCTGCAGCGACGAAGGGGCGCAAATCATCAAGGATGACATCGAGAAGGAAGGGGTGAACACCGTGGTCATCGCGGCCTGCTCGCCCAGGATGATGACCGATGTCTTCGATTTCGGGCCGGGGCTGATTCAGGAGAGGGTCAATCTTCGCGAACAGGTGGTCTGGTCTCAGCCGGCCAATCATGAAGATACCCAGATGATGGCCGAGGACTATATCCGGATGGGGATCGCCAAGGCCAAAAAGATGGAGCTTGCAGAGCCGCACATCGAACCCATTGACCGGACCATCCTGGTCGTCGGCGGCGGAATCACCGGCATGAAGGCCGCCCTGGAGGCCTCATGGACCAACCATAAGGTCGTGCTCGTGGAGAAGACCGAGCGTCTCGGCGGCTTCGCAAGAAAGCTGTACAAGCAGTTCCCCAAATCCGGCGCCTTTGACAAACTTCAGGATCCGGAGTACAGCTCGCTGATTCAACAGATAGAGGCGGATAAGAATATCGAGGTGATCCTTTCCTCCACCATGGAGAACATCTCCGGGCAGCCCGGGCTCTACACGGCCGCCATTAAGAAACAAAGCGGCGAAACCTTGGAAAGGAAAATCGGGGCCATTATCCTAGCCGCGGGCTTCCGCCCGTATGAGGCCGAAAAACTCGGCCGCCTCGGTTACGGTCTGAGCCCCAACGTCATCACCAACGTCCAGATGGAGGAGATCGCTTCCAAGAACAACGGAAAGATCCTGCGGCCGTCGGACGGAAAGACGGCCAGAAACGTGGTTTTCATCCAATGCGCCGGATCCCGGGATCCCGATCATCTCCCCTACTGCTCTTCGGTCTGCTGCATGACCTCCCTGAAACAGGCCGAGTACGTCCGTCTGAGCGATCCCCATGCCACGGCCACGATCCTCTACAAGGATATGCGGACCCCGGGCCAGTACGAACATTACTACAAAAAGGCCCAAGCCGACGACGGGATTTTCCTGACCAAGGGAGAGGTGGTCTCGGTCGGAAGCGGCCAGGGCGGGAATCTTACCGTCGAGGTGGACAATACCCTGCTCGGCCGGAAGATCACCGTGGAGGCCGACCTCCTGGTGCTTGCCACGGGGATGAAGCCCGCCACGGCGCTAACCATGAATCCGGAAGAGGTGGCCCAGGCCGTCCAGGAAGCGAAAAAGGCCCAGGAGTCCGGCACGCTGGGAAAGCCGTTCCGGGAAGAGGACGTGGGGAAACCTTCGATCCTGAATCTAAACTATCGGCGCGGCGGAGAACTCCCCCATCTGATTTACGGCTTCCCGGATTCCCACTATATTTGTTTTCCCTACGAGACCCAACGGACCGGCATCTATGCGGCGGGAACGGTACGCGCCCCGCTGGACACGGAGGCCTGTCAGACCGATGCAACCGGCGCCGTGCTCAAGGCCATCCAGTGCCTGGAGTTGACCTCCCAGGGCAAGGCGGTCCACCCGAGAGCCGGAGATCAGACCTTCCCCGAATTCTTCCTCCAGCGCTGCACTCAGTGCAAGCGCTGTACCGAAGAATGCCCCTTCGGCGTCCTCGATGAGGACGAAAAGGGAACGCCCAAACCCAACCCGTACCGCTGCCGGCGCTGCGGCGTTTGCATGGGGGCCTGCCCGGAGAGGCTCATCTCCTTCAAGGACTATAGTGTGGATATCATCTCCTCCATGATCAAGGCCGTCGAGGTTCCGGAACCGGATGATGAAAAGCCGCGCGTCCTCTGCTTCATCTGCGAGAACGACGCCTTCCCGGCTGTGGATATGGCCGGGCTGAAGAGGCTTCAGTACAATTCCTCGGTCCGGTTCATCCCTCTGCGGTGCCTCGGGAGCACCAACCTGGTCTGGATCGCGGATTCGCTTTCGAGAGGCATGGACGGGATCATCCTGATCGGCTGCAAGCACGGGGATGACTACCAATGCCACTTCATCAAGGGGAGCGAGCTGGCGAATTACAGGCTCGAGAAGGTCCAGGAGACGCTGGACCGGCTTCATCTCGAATCCGACAGGATCCAGGTCCATCAGCTCTCCATCAATGAATACGACAAGATCCCGGAGATCGTCAACTCCATGATGGAGACCATTGACAAAGTGGGATTCAATCCCTTCAAGGGATTCTAAAAGAATAACATCAGGAGGCGCGAAGACAATGGCAGATACGACCGTGGTCAAACCGGACCTGAGTTTTATCAGGGAGCTTAAAGCGGCTGGCGGTGACACCTTGAAGCAGTGCTATCAGTGCGCGACCTGCTCGGTGGTCTGTCCGCAATCACCCGACAACAAACCCTTCCCGCGTAAAGAGATGATCTGGGCAGGGTGGGGCCTCAAAGACAGGCTCGTCTCCGATCCCGACATCTGGCTCTGCCACCACTGCGGAGACTGCACCTCCTACTGCCCTCGAGGCGCCAAGCCCGGCGAGGTTTTGGGCGCGATCCGCAAGCAGGCGATCCAGCATTATGCCCCGGTGCAATTTCTCGCCAAAGCGGTCAACAACAAGGATTCGCTTTTGACGGTCCTCGCCATCCCCGTGGTCATCCTAACTGTTGCCATGCTCATCACTCCGGCCCTCAACAGGGCCCTTCCCGAATCGCTCATGCACGTCGGGGCTTTTGGGAACTTTATCAACACCTGGCTGGTCGATCTGACCTTCACCTCCGCGGCGCTCTTCGCTGTCTGGTCCGCCTACAAGGGGATCACCGGCATGTGGGCCGACATGAAGGCCGGTTCCTTGCCCCCCGCTGCAGGAAGTATCGGGGCAGGCATCACGGCTGTGGTCAAAGAAATCCTGGCACACTCCAAATTCAAAGAATGCGGGGTCAACAAAGCTCGGGCGACAGCGCATATGCTCACGTTCTACGCATTCATCGGCCTGGCCGTCACCACCACCATTGGTTTCATCGTCATGTATTTTACCGGGGAAGAATCGGTCCCGGGCCGGATGCTCTTCATTATGATGAAATTCATCGGCAACATCAGCGCTGTCGTCCTCCTTGCAGGAGCGGGGCTTCTGATCATGAACCGCCGCGCCAAGGATGAGAAATCCGGACGGGGGAGCTATTTCGACTGGTTGTTTCTCAACATCGTACTGCTGGTCGGACTCACGGGACTCCTGGCACAGATTCTCCGTTACGTGGGCGCCGACATCCACAACCCGAATCTACCGGCCAAGGCCGTTTATTTTGTTCATCTGGTTTGCGTGTTTTATCTGTTTGCCTATGCCCCTTATTCCAAGTTCGCCCATCTCTTTTACAGAACCACGGCGCTGGTCTTTGCAAAGATGAGCGGCAGGTAGCAGGCACCTTGGAAAATGATGATAACCGGCGGACGTTTAGATAACGGCCGCCTTTTGGATAACAAAATTCTGACTGCCGGGGTTGGCTGAACCAATCCGGCGGCCAAGAGTGTTTTGAAAGCACATCGTCTTAGAGGAGGTAAAACATGTCCAAATTGGTTCAACCGCATGGCGGGAAAGGTTTAAAACCCCTTCTGATCAAGGGTAAAGAGCTCGATGAGGCCAAGAAAAAGGCCAAATCGCTGACACAGGTCCGGACGGTCTCCCGGGAGACCGGAGATCTCATCATGCTCGGCATCGGCGGCTTCACCCCGCTCGACGGATTCATGACCAAGGCCGATTGGAAAGGGGTCTGCGAAAATTACAAGATGGCAAACGGCCTCTTCTGGCCCATTCCCATCACCCTTTCCACCAACAAAGGTCAAGCCGATTCCATCAAAGAGGGAGAAGAGATCGCCCTGGTGGATGAAGAGTCCGGGGAACTCATGGGCTCCATGGTCGTGAAAGAAAAATATGAGATGACCAAGAAGGACAAGGAGTTCGAATGCAAGCACGTCTTTAAAACCACGGACATGGAGCATCCGGGCGTGGCCAAGGTCATGGAACAGGGAGACGTCAATCTGGCCGGCCCGGTCAAGGTCTTCAGTGAAGGCGAATTCCCAAAAAAATATCCGGGCATCTACATGTCCCCGGCCGAGACCCGAAAGATCTTCGAGGATAAGGGATGGAGCACGGTAGCGGCATTTCAGACCCGGAATCCCATGCACCGGTCCCACGAATACCTGGCCAAGATCGCCATCGAAGTCTGCGACGGGGTTCTCATCCATCAACTGCTCGGCAAACTGAAAGCCGGTGATATTCCCGCCGATGTCCGGAGCAAGGCCATCGGAACCTTGATTGAAAAATATTTTGTCAAGGACACGGTCATCCAGGCCGGGTATCCGCTGGATATGCGGTATGCAGGGCCGCGTGAGGCGCTTCTCCATGCCCTGTTCCGTCAGAATTACGGATGCAGCCACCTGATCGTCGGACGTGACCATGCCGGCGTGGGCGACTACTACGGCCCCTTCGATGCCCATCATATCTTTGACGAGATCCCCAAGGATGCGCTGGAGACCAAACCCTTGAAAATCGACTGGACCTTCTACTGCAAGAAGTGCGACGGCATGGCCTCCATGAGAACCTGCTGCCACGGCAAGGAAGACCGCATGCTCCTTTCCGGCACCAAGCTCCGGAAGATGCTTTCCGAAGGTGAAGAGGTCCCGGATCATTTCAGCCGGCCCGAGGTTCTTAAAATCCTCCGAGAGTACTATGCCGGCCTGACTGATAAGGTCGAGATCAAGCTGCATAAGGCGGCCACGGGCGAATAACGAATCCTGGTTTTAATGAATAAAAAAGGGATGCGGTTCTTACCGCATCCCTTTTTTAATGGGGAGTCTATAGGATTCTCGGCGATGACTATCTTATAGCTCAAGTTCTTTCCTCATATCTTCAAAGGTATTTTTCAAAACTGTTGGGCGTCCCAACTCGTTGGGGGTCAGATAAACCGTTTGGTTATATTTTCTCTTTGTATTCCCTGAAGCCGGCAACCAATTGCCGGAAAGAGGTGGGTTTGTATTTCTCAAAGCTCTCTTCGTCCACGTAAACAAAGTCATAGGTCACATTCGACTGCACCCGGTTGATGTCCTCGCACCATTGCCGCAGCCGTGCCATCTTCAGCGGCACATCCAGGTCTTCCTGCCCCTTCGTTTCGACAATGACAAGCCGCTTATCGGACAGCTTGACCATAAAATCCGGATAGTAGTTGGAAATGTCGCCGTCCGCGTTCACGTAATCCAACTTGAAATGCACCGCCAGGTAGTTTTTGGCATAAGAAATCACATCGTCGTCGGCGCAGTCTTCCAGGAAGCGGGCGAACAGCAGTTCAAACCGGCTGTCCCCGATGATGCGGTTAAAG
>MNYV01000119.1 GCA_001873285.1 Nitrospirae bacterium CG2_30_53_67 | reverse complement strand
CAATATATGTGTAATCCCTTTTCGAACTCCCATCCCCGTACATGGGAATCGGCTCTCCCCGGTCAATCATGCGCGTAAACTTGTGTATGGCCATCTCCGGTCTCTGCCGAGGCCCATAGACCGTAAAGGGGCGGATGCAGGTGATGTTGAGGCCGTAGAGATGATGATAGGTGTGGCATAGGAGTTCACAGGCCTTTTTGGTCGCCGCGTAGGGGGAGATGGGATGGTCTACCGGATCGTCCTCCGAAAATGGAACCTTTTCATTGACGCCGTAAACCGACGAAGAGGAAAGAAAGACCATGTTTCGCGGCTCGACGGACCTTACGAACTCCAGGATATTCATGGTCCCCTTGATGTTCACATCTTCATACAGCAGGGGATTCCGGATCGAAGGACGGACTCCGGCCCGTGCCGCTGAATGGACGACGGCATCAACCCGGTATTTCCGGGCCAGATCTTTCATCAGATCCGTGTCGCGGATATCCCCTTCCACAAGGACAAACCGGGGATGTCCGCTTACATCACGGATGTTCCGTCTCTTGAGGGACGGATCATAAAAATCATCAAAGGAATCGAGGCAAACCACACTGTCCCCTCGAACCACAAGGCGGTCCGCCAATGTTGAACCGATAAACCCTGCTCCACCCGTCACCAGGACATTCATACAAACCGCTGCTCCACCAGATCGCAAAGAATGTGAATGATCAGAATATGCCCCTCCTGGATTCTCGGGGTATCCTTGGAGGGGACCACAAGAGAGAGGTCGGTAATTTTTGAGATGTCACCGCCGCCGCCCCCGGTCAGTCCGAGAGTAAAACACCCGATCTCTCCGGCACGATTCAAAGCAAAAATCACATTTTTTGAACGCCCGCTGGTAGAGATCCCGATGACCACGTCCCCCCTCATGGCCAGGGCTTCAACCTGACGGACAAAAACCGAATCATACCCGTAATCGTTCCCTATGGCCGTCAGGATCGAGGTATCCGTGGTCAGAGCCACGGCAGGAAGCGCCTTTCGCTCATGCAGGAAACGGCCCACAAATTCCGCGGCCAGATGCTGGGCATCCGCGGCCGAGCCGCCGTTCCCCATGACCAGAACCTTGTTCCCTTTCTTCAAAGCTTGAAAGATCGTCTCTGCAGCCGTTTCAATCGTCTGCTTGATCTCTTGGTTCAGGCCCTGAACCATCTTCTCATGAGCGGCAAGGGCCTGGTCGATCCGATTCTTCACCACAAAACCTCACAGTCTGAAAATATGCTTCCCCCGGACCTTCCTGAGGGCGTTCCGGGTATCCACGATCAGGGATGCATGACGGGCCACTGCCTGATAGTCGATCCCGCTGTGATTCGTAACGATGACCACACAGTCGTAAGAACCGAGCTCTTTCTTGTTCAGCGGCGCCGATGGGATCGGCTTGGCGCCATCCAGAGAAATCCGGGGGATAAAGGGATCATGATACGAAACCCTGGCCCCCTTTTCCTTAAGGAGCTTCATGATATCCAGGGCCGGAGATTCCCTGATGTCATTGATATCTTTTTTATAGGCCATCCCCAGGAGAAGGATCCTGGATCCCTTCAGGCTCTTCTCTTGCTGATTCATGGCATCCATCACCTTGAATACCACGTGATGCGGCATCTTGCTGTTGACCTCGCCGGCCAGCTCGATGAACCTCGGCTCAAAACCGCTCTGTTTGGCCTTCCATGAGAGATAGAAGGGATCAATCGGGATACAATGGCCGCCCAGTCCCGGCCCCGGGTAGAACGGCATGAACCCGAAGGGCTTGGTCCCCGCGGCATCAATGACTTCCCAGACATCGATCTTCATCTTGTCGCACATCATAGCGAGTTCATTGACCAGACCGATGTTCACGTTCCGGAATGTATTCTCCAGAAGCTTCACCATCTCCGCCACGCGCGTGGAGGAGACCGGTACGACGGTATCAATGGCCTGTGCATAGAATAATACCGATAGCCGGGTGCATTTTGCAGTGACCCCTCCCACCACCTTGGGCGTATTCCTGGTGGCATACTTCTGATTGCCCGGGTCCACCCTCTCCGGGGAGAAAGAGAGGAAGAAGTCTTTCCCCACCTTGAGCCCCCCCTGCTCCAGCATGGGAAGGACCAGTTCTTCCGTGGTTCCGGGGTAGGTGGTGCTCTCCAGGATGATCAGTTGCCCAGGATGGAGGTATGCCGCGATCTTCTCCGTAGCATTCACGATAAAGGAGACATCCGGGTCCCGGGTCTTCCTCAGGGGCGTCGGCACACAGATGTTGACGGTATCCAAATCTTTGAGCGCCGAGAAATCCTCGGTCGCCGTCAAAAGCCCTTTCCCGACGATCTCCTTCAAGGTCTTCTGCGAAACGTCCGGAATATAGGATTTCCCCGCTTGGATGCAGCGGACCTTCTCTGCGTCCTTGTCGATCCCCACCACCGAATATCCGGCATGAGCAAATTCAACCGCAAGGGGAAGCCCGACGTATCCCAGACCGATAATGCCGGCCCGGATGGAGCGCTCCTTGATCTTACGTGTTAACTCTTTCTCCGGATTTTTGTCCTGTGCCATATTCCTCCTCTTCGTCTTTTAATGGGTTGGACTTCTTTTCATTATGGACATGAATCAGTAATTTCCTGATCTCCTGCTCCCGTTTGATCAGTTCGGCCTCCCGAATTTTCAATTTCTCCTGACGGGCCATCAGGGCCTGTTCACGTCTGTGGACCTCCTCTATCCGGCTGATCAGATCAACCCCCTTTTTTTCAAGGGTACGGTTATGGTCGATCACTCCCATCAAGGCCTTTTCTGAAAGGATCTGCTTATCCTCCAGGACCTTGATCCTTGCCTTCAGGATCTTAAACTCACTCTGCGCCGCATTCTCTGCTCTGGCACGGCTCTGCCTTTTCTGGATATCCTTCTCAGGATGGCGCAGGGTCCCCTCCTGGATCATATCGTTGATGACCTCTCGGATCATCTTCTCGTCCGGTTCCCGCTTATCCTCTACAAACCCGTACAGGAGCAGGGCATCACAGATGACATTGATGAGCCTGGGAATCCCCATGGAGTATTTATGTATGATATTGAGAACCGGTTCCGGAAATTCTATGGAAGGACCCCGGCTTGCAACCTTGATCCTGTGTCGGATATAGGCGGCCGTCTCCTCCATTTCCAGAGGAGGGATGTGGTAGTTGACCGTAATCCGCTGCCTGAACTGTTCCAGGTTGGGAAGCTGCAGGTGTTCACGCAGCTCGGACTGGCCGACAAGAATAATTTGCAGGAGTTTTGTCTTCTCTGTTTCCAGATTGGAGAGAAGGCGGATCTCTTC
>MNYV01000118.1 GCA_001873285.1 Nitrospirae bacterium CG2_30_53_67 | reverse complement strand
CTTTGATCAAAAGGCGTGCAAGAAAACCTTTGGTTTCCAATTTCTGCGTGCTTCAACTTAAACACGAAAGAGACGAAAGGCGTCCGCGGTTAAAAGTTGATCCTGATGGCATAAGGATGTTCGAGGAGGAAAACCGATTCCCTGATGCCGTCGCCGTTGAACTGGTCCACCGCTATCCTTCCATAGTCCGTTTCCAGTACGACCCAGGCGTGTCCGTCTTTTCCATCCGATGGGAGTCCGATCCAGAGTTGGTTCCGGATTCCGGCGGCGTTCAAGAGCGAAGAAAAGAGAACGGCAAACCCCTTGCAATCCAGACTCGGCGAGAACAAGGCCGTCTCCGGAAGGATCCACGGGGCTTTCCGGGTACGGAACTTGGCGGCATGTATTTGCAAAAGGATTCCTTCGTAACCGGTTCTCCCGCGGTTCAGTAGGCCCGTTCTTGCCCATCTCCGGAGAAGGGGAGGGGCGGGAAAGTGGGACCTCACTTCCTTGAGCAGACGGTAATCCGAGAGGCACAGATAAGAGGGCCTTTTTTCCTGCAGGGCAATCCGGAACCGATAGATCCATTTAAGAGCCGGATCAAAGAGCGCAAAGAGCAAGAACCTGTAGAGGCGGCCCAGAAAAGTCCGGCCGGGAAAGCTCTGCGAGAGGATCCCCATACGCCATTTAATCAGGTTGTTTACGGGCGATGCCATTTTCTTAGATCCTACCCTCAAAGACGGTATGATGCCTGAAAGCCGGAAACGAATTGAGTTGCACCCCATACTTATAGCTTAACCGATAGATCGGAATTTGGTCAATATCTTTGATGACTTGCGCCGGACGCGCGGGTTTCATGAATCAGGATTGGAGAGGGGATCAACGTGGTTTCAGGAGGTTCTCCCCTGGAAAGTGAAAAGCATGATGTTGCACATGGCGTGGAACACCGTGGAGGCCGTGATGGACCCGGTCTTTTCCCGGAGCCATCCGAAGATCAACGCCGGGACAAAAATGGCGGCGTTCCAGACATTCAAGCCGATGACGAGGTGGAAGATCATGAAGATCAGTGATGCCAGGAAAAGGCCCCAGCCTGTTTCGGCCCCGAGCAGGCGGCAGGGTTTCCCGAAGATCTGGTTCAGACGGGTCTGAAGATACCCTCGGAAGAAGAATTCCTCAGGCAAGGCGATATAGAAGGCCTGGTACAGAGCCATCCTGATCCAATCCATGCCCCTGCCGCCTTCCAGAAAATCCAAGTCGGGCATTCCGAACCGGAGGGCGAAGACCGTGAAATAGGGGATCAGCAAAAGCGAGACAACGAGACCCATGCCGAGCGATCGAGGGAAGTCTTCGAGATGGTATCCGAACTCCATGAAGGATTCCTGCCTGATGGTAAGGATGATCCATGGGACAAGGATCCAGGCGAGAGGCGTCAGGTATCCGCCGATACGGCCCGGCACGCCTGAGAATGGATGGGTCTGCAGGATGAAGATGAAGACAAAAAAGGCGAAGGTGACTCCGATACACTCCGTGATCAAGTTTTTTCTTGACATACTTTTCTTACCCCGGATAATCTGGGTATACGGTATCAAAAACAGATGGCGACCACAAGAAGAATTGAAGCTTCCTGCAAGAAAGCTTCAACGGTTCTTCAGAATTCAAGGAAGTTTTTTTTTAAATTTGCCCGCCAATTCCCAAACAGACTTTGGAGATGGCCGGAAGATGATATTTACATAACCGAAAGACGGTTAGGATAGGAAGATGCCCAACCCGCGCGGACGAATACCGATTGTTTATATGCTGTACGGCGTCTCTCTTTTCCTTCTGTTCATCCTTGTTTTTTTCCCTTACAAGAGAACCGCGGAAAGCCTGATTGTCCATTTTGAAAAAAAAACCGGGATCAGTCTGATTTACAAAGACCTCTCTTATCGCTTCCCCCTCGGCTGCAGGCTGGATCCTATAGAGATCCAACTGCCGTACCAAGGGGTGAGGTACAGCATATTCAAGGGGGATACCCTGACCCTGAAGCTCTCTTTTTTCCCCCTTCTCGGGAAAAAAATGGTCGTCCGTTTTCTTGGAAAAGGCTATGGCGGTGAAACCAGCGGAGAGGTTCGTCTGCGGTTTCCCGTAAGGCCGGAGTCGGGGAGATATCTCCTACAGGTCAAGGATATCCGTATCGCCGAGGCGCTCGCCCCTCTTTATCTGAGAAACTTCAAGGTGAGCGGGAAACTCACGGGCCAGGCGGATGTTCAATTCCATGGCCTAAACGATTATCTCAGCGGGCCCGGGACCTTTGTTGCCGCTTTGAGCCAAGGGCGGGTCCGGAATATCCTGATCAAGGGGCTCAACCTTCCGGACTTTGACTTCCATATCATGCAGATAGACGCAAAACTCACGGACGGGAAGCTCCGGATCGAGAACTTGCTGGTTGAAAGCGACATCCTGGCCGCGAAGATCCGGGGAGAGATTATACTCAATCCCCAGGACCTCTTTGAGAGCGGCCTCCATCTTTCTGCCCGGCTGAAGCCCATGGCGGATGATCCCATCAACCTCCACGGCGTCGCCGCCTATTCTGACAGGACCCTGGACCAGGAAGGATACTACCCCTTTGAACTGAAGGGGACCTTTCGCTACCCGGAACTGCAGTAATTTTTTTCTCCCCCTGTTTTCTTGACACATCACATGAAACATGTTACATAATGCTATTTTTAAGCTTCGGAATCTTTCTTGCCCCCGTAGCTCAGGCGGATAGAGCACCGGTTTCCTAAACCGGGTGCCGGGTGTTCGAGTCACCCCGGGGGCACCATCCATCTGAAACAATATTCAGGCAGACACAGAAGGGCACCCTTGTTTTGTTGACTCCAATCCTCGCCTTAGTGGCCCTATTCGTAAATACAGCACTCTCGGTACGTCACCACATTTACGAACAGGACCACTTAGGGTTGCAGCGGGATTGACCTAAGACAACTTGCTCAGGTGTAAGGTCAAATAATACATTGTAAAATATTGACACTTTGGATTGTTAACGGTTAAAATTAACTATATAAACCCTCTGCTTAATGGGATAAACATTTTGGAATAAAATTAAAGTTTTCAGATGAATAACCGATAACATATTAAGAACATTAGTAAAAAGTCTCAGAACAGCGGTTGTGAATTAAGATTCTTTTTAGCATTTATTGTCGTGGGGGAATCATGGAGAAGATGAAAATGCACTTGCAGAAGTTACTGATGCCAGCCCTGGTCATCTGCTCCCTTATCCCCGCTTCTGTCTACGCGGTATCAGAAGGGCCCGTGGGCTCGGCTCAGATGAATGATGAGGTCCTGCTTTTTCAGGATATTCCCTCTGTCTACAGCGCCTCCAAGTATGAACAGAAGGTGACCGAGGCGCCGTCGTCCATCAGCATTGTCACAGCCGATGAAATCAGGAAGTACCATTACCGCACACTTGCGGACATCCTGCGCAGCCTGCGCGGGTTTTACACCAGCTATGACCGGAACTATGCATATCTCGGGGTACGCGGGTTCGCGCGTCCGGGGGATTATAACACCCGGATTCTCCTCCTGGTGGACGGGCACCGTATGAATGAGAATATTTATGACAGTATCTATATCGACACAGCGTTTCTCCTCGATGTAGATACCATCGACCGGGTCGAGGTCATACGCGGCCCAGGCTCTTCAATCTACGGAAGCAATGCCCTGTTTGCCGTGATCAATGTGATCACCAAGCGCGGCCGCGATCTCAAAGGGTTGGAGGTGTCCGGCGAGGCGGGGAGTCTCCGTACCTATAAAAAGCGCTTGAGTTACGGCAACCGGTTTGAGAACGGCATGGAAATGCTCCTATCGGCAACGGCCTATGAAAGTGCAGGGAATGACCGTCTCTATTTCAGGGAATTCGATGATCCCGCCACCCACAACGGTATCGCCGTCAACAGCGACCATGACCAGATGCAGAACTTTTTCGGGAAACTCTCATTTCAGGACTTCACTCTTCAAGGGGCACGTGTGGAACGAGAGAAAAAGATCCCGACGGCTCCCTGGGGCATCGTATTCAATGATCCTCGTACCGAGGCCACGGATCAGCGCCAGTATGTGGACCTGAAGTATGAGCACCGTTTTGAGAATGAGTTGGATGCCATGGCACGGATCTTCTATGACGCCTACTCCTATTCCGGAGATTATGTGTACGATATTGCGGATTATGCAGCCGATCCTTCCTCGGATCCCAATATCATGATCTTCAAGGACAGATCTCCAGGTCAGTGGTTTGGGGGAGAATTTCAATTGACCCGGAGGTTTCTGGAGAAGCATCGGGCCATTCTGGGCGCCGAAATCCGGGAAAACACAAGGCAGGATCAACAGAACTACGATGCGACCACCACTTATCTGGACGACCGGAGAGACAGCACCAACTGGGCCGTTTACCTCCAGGATGAATTTCAGATTTTTAATGACCTCATCTTCTATGGCGGTGTGCGTTACGACCACTATGACACCTTCGGCACAACCACGAATCCGAGACTGGCCTTGATTTACAATCCCTATCAGAAAACGACCTTCAAGCTTCTCTATGGTGAGGCCTTCCGGGCGCCCAATGCCTACGAGCTCTATTATTATGACGGCAGCGGGAATACAAAATCCAATCCCAACCTCGATCCTGAGACGATCAAGACCTACGAACTGGTGTACGAGCAGTATATCGGGGATCACCTGCGGGGAACGGCGTCAGGATTTTTCTATAACATCAAGGATCTGATCACTCAAACGACCGACCCCGCCGACGGTCTGATTATGTACGACAATGTGAGCGAGGCCAAGGCCGAAGGCGCGGAGCTGGAACTCGAAGGGAAATGGGAAAGCGGCGTAGAAGGCCGCATCAGTTACACCTATCAGGAGACCGAAGACATCCGGACCGGCCGGGTCTTGTCCAATGCACCCAAGCATCTGGCCAAGCTGAATCTCATCCTTCCGGTGATCCCTGAGAAACTCTTTGCAGGGCTGGAAGAACAGTATAAGAGCGAACGGGAAACCGTTACCGGAAATGAGGCAGCGGGATATTTTGTCACCAACCTGAACCTGTTCTACCAGAACCTGACTC
>MNYV01000117.1:2024-6697 GCA_001873285.1 Nitrospirae bacterium CG2_30_53_67 | reverse complement strand
TAGCGTCATAAGTCAACGACACCCTGTCATTCCCCGACTCGATCGGGGAATCCAGTCAGTCAAACTGGATTGTCCGGCCTGCCTGTGCCGATGTCACGGCAGACAGGTCGGGCCTGTCCTCCGACCCTCCGATCAAGTCGGAAGGCAAGCTTGATCGGGGGACCGGACAATGACAAACAGCCTAAGACTTCGGTCGTTCGTATAATATGCTTCGGAGATAATGCGCACTCATTTAAGACGCTTAGTATAAATCAGTAGGGGGCATCAGATTTATGAGCAATGAACCGATATCAGTCGGGGGCCAGGCCGTGATCGAAGGGGTTATGATGCGGGCGCCCCACTCGCTGGTTGTGGCAGTCAGAACGCCCTCCGGCAAGATCGAATTCAAAAAGGAAGACCTGCGTCTGCTCTCAGACCGCTATGCCATACTGAAAAAACCGATCCTTCGAGGGGTGGTGGCCCTATGGCAGTCCCTGGTCTGGGGCGTGAAGGCGTTGGATTTTTCAGCTCAGAAGGCCCTAAAAGAAGAAGAGAAAAAGGATTCAGGCGCACTCTCCTTTCTCTTAGCCCTGGTCCTGGGCATCGGGGGGGCGGTGCTCCTCTTCATGGTTCTGCCGCTCTTTCTGACCGGCCTCCTGAGAAAGGTCCTTCCCATCGTGGACCAAAGCTCCCTGGCCTTCAACATGGCGGACGGGGTTATCCGGGTAGCCGTATTCCTGGTCTATGTCATTGCTATATCGGCCATCAAGGATATCCGCCGCCTTTTTCAGTATCACGGCGCAGAACACAAATCCATCTATACCTTTGAGGCCGGCCGCGACCTGACCGTGGCCAATGCAAAAGGGTTTTCCATGCTCCACCCCCGCTGCGGGACCAGTTTCCTTCTGATGGTGATGGTCCTGAGCATCCTGGTCTTCTCCATGATCCCGCACGACAGCTCTTTCTGGATCAAAGGGGGGGCCAGGCTGGCGCTGATTCCGCTGATCGCAGGACTTTCCTATGAGTTCATCAAGTACAGCGCCAAAATGAGAGGGAATCGGATCATGGAAGGGATGATGGCGCCGGGTTTATGGCTGCAGCGTCTGACCACTCGGGAGCCGACCGATGAGATGGTGGAAGTGGCCCTGGCAGCGCTCAAAGAGGCCCTGGATATGGAAGAGGTCAGAAAGTCGGAACCATGGGTCCCATGATCAGGTTTAAAAACCATGTTTAATAAACTCAAAGAAATCAGTGAAAAATTTGAAGAGATCACCCGGCAGATGAGCGATCCGCAGATCATCTCCGATCAGAAGACCTTTCAGAAGCTGGCCAGGGAACATGCCGGCCTATCCGGGATTGTCGAGAAATACCGGGAATACATGAAGGTCGAGGAGGATCTCTCTGCCGCAGAGCAGATCCTTGACCAGTCCAAAGATGATCCGGACATGATCGAGATGGCGAGATTGGAAATCGACAGCCTGAGAAATAAGAAAGCAGTCCTGGAAAAAGAACTCAGGATCATGCTGATCCCCAAAGACCCCAATGATGGCAAGAACATCTTCCTGGAGATCCGGGCCGGCACCGGGGGCGAGGAAGCGGCGCTCTTTGCCGCTGATCTCTTCCGCATGTACACGAGATATGCGGAAAGGAAACGGTGGAGGGTGGAGGTCATGCACGGCAACCCGACGGGCGTGGGAGGATTCAAAGAGATCATTACCCTGATCGAAGGAACCGGAGTCTACAGCCAGTTGAAATATGAGAGCGGCGTACACAGGGTCCAGAGAATTCCGGTTACGGAAGCCGGAGGCCGGATCCATACTTCGGCCGTGACCGTGGCCGTGCTCCCGGAAGCTGAAGACGTCGAGTTGGAAATTGACGCCAAGGATCTCAAGATTGATGTGTTCCGTTCCTCAGGGCCCGGCGGCCAGAGTGTCAATACCACGGACTCGGCGGTCAGGATCACACACCTTCCCTCCGGCATGGTGGTCTCCTGCCAGGATGAAAAGTCCCAGTTAAAAAACAAGAACAAGGGCATGAAAATCCTTCGGGCCAGGCTTTTAGACCAGCTTCAACAGGAGCAGGAACAGAAGATTGCCAAGGATCGAAAATCCCAGATCGGGACCGGGGACCGGAGTGAACGGATTCGAACCTACAACTTTCCGCAGAACCGGATTACCGACCACCGCATCGGTCTCACCCTATACAGGCTCGATGCGATCCTGGAAGGGGATCTTGATGAAGTCATCGGTACCCTGACCAGCACCATGCAGGCCGAGGCCTTGAAAGGTACTCTGTGAAGAAATGAGGGTCTTCTCTAAAAGAGTGAGTGAAAACAAAAGGGGCCAAGGGGTCAAGGATTCCAGGGGTCAAGTGAAGTGCTCAAACACTACACGGGAAAAAACACTGGATTATCTTAGATCCTTATACATCTCTTATGGTTCTAATTGCGAATTGGAGACACAAATAGAGAAAAGCGGGGCACGCGAAGCGTAACCCTGGAATCCTCAAACCCTTTTTACCCACTAAATGGGAGAAAAACCAGAAATGAATATGATCCCTGATTTGTGTCTTGAACAAGACGCCCGTATGTGGATGGCATGGGCCGAGAATCTTCTCTGCTCCTCGGGTGTTCCGAATCCGAGAGTCGATGCCGAAGCCATCATGGCCTCGGCGCTCGGTATGGGCCGGTTGGACCTTTATCTTGATCCAAGGACTCTCAAGGAGTCTGAACGGGGAAATTTTTTCGATCTGGTAAAACGAAGGTGCAGCCGGGAACCTCTGCAGTATATCCTGGGCGAAGTCTCATTCTATGGGCGCAGCTTTCATGTAACCCCTGATGTCCTGATCCCCCGGCCGGAAACCGAACTCCTGGTCGAAGCATGCCTGGGACGCATCAAGAGTCCCCGCCGCATCCTGGATGTGGGCACAGGGAGCGGGTGCATCGCGGTGACCCTGGCGTGCGAGCGCCCGGAGGCCATCGTACTGGCCGTGGACTCGGAAGAGAACGCCCTCTCCGTAGCCCTAAGCAATGCCCGGCGGCATGAAGTCTTAGACCGCGTTCAGATCCTCTGCGGAGATCTGGCGACAGCCATCGGCAGCGGCTGCAGGGCCGACCTAATTGTGGCCAACCTTCCGTATATCCCTTTGCCGGCATTCGATAGACTTCAGACAGAGGTGAGGGATTTTGAACCGGAGTCTGCCCTTTGCGGCGGCGAAGACGGCCTGCTGCTGATCCGGCGGTTGATCGCGGATCTCCCCCGCCTGCTGCAGCCCGCAGGACTGATCGCCCTGGAGATCGGAGAAGACCATGGAGAAGCCGTACAGTCCCTGTTTGAAGAAACTCGTTCATTCGGGAAGGTTGAAGTGATCCAGGACCTTTCCGGCCGTAACCGCATGGCCTTTGCTGTCAGAACCCGTTGAACAGAGCGTCATCAATCAGCAGTACGATGTCATTCCACGACTCGATCGGGGAATCCAGCTAATAAAGGAATGGATGCCGGATCAGGTTCGGTATGACAAACGGTTTCGGAACTTGTATATGATACGTTTTGGAAACAATGCGCAAGCATTTAAAACACCGAGTATAACAAGGTCAAAAGCGTTCAATCCCTGAAACGGTCAAACTATGGATAACCGTCCGAGAAAATTCCTGGAGTCCCCTTACCTCTGGTTCGTTGTCGCAACGGTTGGGACCCTGTTTTTCTTTTCTTCCCTGATCCCTATGATCATCTCGCCGGTCTTCCTTGTCCTGACCACGTGGAAATACGGGCACAGGATGGGACTTGCGGTCGCAGCGTTGAGCACTTTTTTCGTGCTCTTTCTTTTCAATCTGCCGGTAGCGGCCTTTTTTTTCACACAGTTTGTGATGGTCGGCATCCTTCTGGGCCACGGACTCAGGCGCAAAGCACCTCCCGTGGGCCTTCTCTTTACCACGACGCTGATCTCCACGCTCCTGGTGATGGCCGCCGGAGCGGGCTATCTCTATCATGGACCCGTCCCTTTTTCCGAGATGATTCAACAGGGAGGCGATGCCGTAAAACTTGCCTTGGAAGAGAGCGTCAAACGCCTGCATCCCGACCCGGACGAGCTGGCGCGTTACCGGGAAAGCATGATGGCCATGCTCTCTTTTGTTAAAAACGCCTTTCCCGCTCTTCTCTTTATCAATGCTTTTTCCATCGTCTACCTGAGCCTTCTCGTCCCCCTGCATTATGCAGATCGGCTCGGCCTTGACCGGTCCCATATTCCTCCCCTCAAAGAGATCTCCATCCCCTTCGTCTGGGTCTGGGGGCTCATCCTTTCCGGACCACTTTATCTTTTTAATGTCCCCTATCTGAAGTGGGCGGGCCTGAACGTTGCGCTGATCTTCCTGCTGGCCTACCTGATGCAGGGATATGCGATCCTTTCTTTTTACCTGAACAAGACACGCCTTCCCGGAATCTTTAAAGGCGTCCTTTATCTCACCTGCCTGATCAACGTATCCCTGATGATCACACTATGTGGGGTGGGTCTTTTCGATACTTGGTTCAATTTCCGCAAAAGGTTTCCGGCCCCGCGTCAGTAACCATCTTCCGTAGTTATTAGGGGATTTCAGGTGAAAACTCTCCAATAATCACACAAAAACAATCCTTGACAACTGATAAGATGTTCATTAGGATGGTGTATCATGCTGGTGCATTACGGAGGTGCTATATGAG
>MNYV01000117.1:0-2017 GCA_001873285.1 Nitrospirae bacterium CG2_30_53_67 | reverse complement strand
TGAGGATGAGTGTAACCCTTGACGAAAAACTTCTTAACGAGGCCCAAAAAGTCTCCGGCAAGAAGACCAAGCGGGAGATTATAGAAGAGGCGTTGAAGGAATTTGTAAGAAAAAAGAGAAGGGAAGAGGCCTTGAAACACGCCGGAAAGATTGAAATGGATATGACCGTAGAAGATCTCATCAAAATGAGAAAGCAGGAATGAATCTTATAGACAGCTCGGTTTGGATATCATATTACCGGCCCGATGGAAGCGAACAGATCAAACAGATGGTCAAGGAATTCATTTCTTCCGACCTCGTTGCAATCAATGGAATCATTGTCGTTGAGGTTTTGAGCGGCATCTCCAGGCAGGAAGAAATGAAAAAAGTAGAATCCGGCTTCAAGGGATTCCATTTTCTTGCCTTATTGCAGGACGATTTTTTCAAGGCTTCCTCCTTAGGTTCAACCCTGAGGAGAAAAGGTTTTACGATTCCTTCCACGGACTTGATCATTGCCGCATCCGCGCTAAAGCACGGCCACACACTCTATCACTTGGATAATCATTTTGATCTGATCGCTGAACAATCGCCTTTAAAGGTCAAGAACCTTCAAAGATGCTGTAGGAACGCTTAGGACCAAGGGTGAAAATTCTACAAAGGCTGGAAATTCTTCTTGATCTTGACCGGCAAAAAAGTTAATCTTTGCTCATGAAATCAATAATGGACCTCGGAAAGCGATATGAACAGGAACAGTTTCTCAAGCTTTCGCCTCTTGAGCGCATCAGAACCATGCATGCAATTCTCTGCGAGATCATTGCCATAAGGGCCAGGGCTGAGGGTGTAACCGAACATGAGATCTATCGAAGATACCTTCGGGATAATCCAAGACATTATCAGAAAATTTCCCGGTGACATGGAAAAACGGATAGGCAGGGACAAGAAATTGACCATGCTTCTCATCCCGCGGCCCGAAGAACCGCCCCAAGAAATACCCGAGGAACTGCTCTGAGAGCGTCCGCTGAGTGTATGCATGGGTGTATGCATGGGGACGGTTCCGGAAAAAGCAAATAGAATCTGTTGGTTATAGACTATTTTTTGATGCGGTCAATGGAGGTCAGAGCAGTTAACTAAACAGGACAAAGGAGACGCGACCCTTTTCATACTCCATGCACAAGCGAGGTCCAGCATGGATATTGTTCAAATTTCAATCCTGCTCGTTACGGCGAGGATCACAGTGTCCTGGGATACTTCATTGTATGCGGATGAGCTGATAACGATGGCGGGGCGTTTCTTGGTTGCGGTCTGGTCTGAAAACGGGAACGGAACAAGGACAACATCACCCCGCTTATAGATTGTCATACACGGCGTCCTCCTCGTTGTTCCATATCTTTTCAAACGAACGTTCCGACAGCTTTTGAGAGGCATTGA
The DNA here is from genome assembly GCA_001873285.1 of Nitrospirae bacterium CG2_30_53_67. Lineage (NCBI taxonomy): Bacteria > Pseudomonadati > Nitrospirota > Nitrospirae bacterium CG2_30_53_67. The sequence continues at coordinate 610 of MNYV01000117.1, read as the reverse complement.
CAAGGAGATCTTTCTCTCTTTTCAGCTCAAGAAACCTCATGAAGTCCAGAACCTCAGCAAGGACGCTTTCCGGCAATCTGTCCACTTCTTTCTTAATAATATCCTTGACCGACATGGTTTTTCCCTCCCACAGTGAGACCGCATTCGAAAGGATGAGCAATCCTACATCAGTATGGGTAAAGTTTCAAGAGAATATTATCTGGATTCCCCGATCGAGTCGGGGAATGACAGGAATGAGACGCTAAGAGATTGTAATTTTACAGAGTAGAAAGGGCCAGGTCTTGAAATATAAGAATAACATGAAACTAATCATTCAAGACTTGAGCCCAAACACTAAGGTTGCTTCTTTGCTTCCTCCATGCTTATAAAAAATTGACCGGGTCCACGTCCACGGTCAGGTCCACGCCGGAAAATCCGTGGGTTTGTGTCAGCCGGGTGACCCCTTGTTCCACGATCCGGTGGAGGCTTCGGACAGATCTCCCTTTGACGAGGATCTGGTAGCGCTTCTTCCCTCTCAGTGTGAAAAGAGGCGCCTTGGCCGGGCCGAGAACCTCGATCCCGTGCTGCTGTAAAGGCTGATCTCTGAGGATTTTCCCGAGGTATGCTGCGG
>MNYV01000116.1 GCA_001873285.1 Nitrospirae bacterium CG2_30_53_67 | reverse complement strand
GTCTCCTCGTAGGGCGACACCTCACGGGACAGGGCGGTCATCGGACCGGGGGGAGGAGCCATCTCAACGAATGAATCGAGCAGCTCTCTGACGCCGAAGTTATTGAGAGCGCTTCCGAAAAACACAGGCGTCTGATACCCCTTGAGATAGCCCTGGTAATCAAAGGGGTTGGCGGCGTTCTGGAGCAGAGCGGCATCCTCCCGCAGTTCGTCGGCCTGACTTCCCAGCAAGACGTCCAGTCTGGGATCGGAGAGGTCGGAGATCATAATCCTATCCTGTGTCCGGGTCTCCTTGCCGGAGGTGAAGAGCTGAAGTTCCTTACGGTTCAGGTTGTAGACCCCCTTGAAGAGCTTTCCCATCCCGATCGGCCACGTCATGGGCGCGCATTCAATCTGCAATTTGTCCTCGATGTCGGCCAGCAGGTCCAGGGGAGGCAGCCCCTCCCGGTCGAGCTTGTTGATAAAGGTCATAATCGGGGTGTTACGCATACGGCAGACCTCCATCAGCTTCTCGGTCTGCGGCTCAACGCCTTTGCCGCTGTCGATCACCATCAGGGCGCTGTCCACAGCCGTGAGCACCCGGTAGGTGTCTTCCGAGAAATCCTGGTGTCCCGGCGTGTCGAGCAGGTTGACCTCGAAATCCCGGTAGTTGAAATTCATGACGGATGTGGTGACCGAGATCCCGCGTTCCTTTTCGATGGCCATCCAGTCACTGGTGGCATAACGGGCAGCCTTCTTTGATTTGACCGCGCCGGCAAGCTGGATCGCTCCGCCGAACAGGAGGAGTTTTTCCGTCAGGGTGGTTTTCCCTGCATCAGGATGGCTGATGATCCCGAAGGTGCGCCGCCGGTCCACCTCATTCTGATCATGTTTTTTCATGGTTATCATGGTGTTTTGCGCCATCGCTTCACGGACACAAAAAAACGGGCCGCAACAGGCCCGACTGTTTCGTACACATTACACTAAATACCGGGCTGTTGTCAAGAATGCTTGATTAATGGTTTATAAATGGAAAATTTTCACAGCAAGACCCTGGACCGCACATTTGACACGGTCTACTTTGTTCCCGGCATAACCGTGGCCGGAGCGGATCAACCTGCAGGCCGGATTCCCCAGGGGAGCCCGGATGCCAGCCGGAGCCACATCACGCCCCCCTCAACCGCATCGTCAGGCGTTGACTTTTCCGATCTTAAAAAGGCAGAGGGAGGCAGAACCGTCGCCGAAATTTACGCCGACAAAAGCAATCTCTCAGGCAAGAACGTGACGGTGCGCGGCAAGGTGGTCAAGTTCACCCCGGAGATTATGGGAAAGAACTGGCTTCACCTGCAGGATGGAACCGGCGATCAGGGGACTCATGACCTGACCATCACCACCAACGGGACGGCCAAAGTAGGTGATACGGTTCTGGCCAGCGGTGTCGTGGCCGTGGACAAAGACTTCGGCGCCGGCTATCGATATGCCGTCATCATTGAAGACGCCAAAATCACGGTTGAATAAACAACAGGGATCTGTCCTCGAAGATACCCATCTACGATCCGGACCTGCAGGTCCCCGCGTGTCTCATCCCTGCGGAGGTACGGTGGTTTGATCTGCTCGGTCATCAATCATGCTCCATGAGCAATTCCTGTCGAGTGGAAATGGGAAATGTCCCGCCTCTCTCTTTGAGGTTATTTTGCCCGGCGCAGAGTTTTTCCCGCATTCAACAAGCATACTCAGGAATGATGTATGTCCTCGGAATTCAATTCCTGCAGGGAGCGGACTCCCTCGAAGTATCTTTATTTCTCAGAGGTCTTGAACGAGCGCTCAAACAGATCATCAATGGCCCGCCTGCCTTCGTCGCTCAAATAACGTGTGCCGGTAACGGCTATTGTTTTATGTGATATCACCGGATCTTCGGTTACCCATTCATTATGGATCCAGGAAACCCACTCTTTCCGATCCTGCTCAAACAGGTACACGGGCCTGTTGAATAACTTTGCCAGTTCAACACCCCATCCTGTGCCTCCCTTGACGGTTCCATTCGACAATAACCAGCCGACGGCAAAGACCTGATAACCGTTGTTGACGATATGGAACAAGACCTGGAAGATCTTTTGCATCATGGGCGTTGTTGCCAATGAGCGTTCCATCCGTTTCTTGATGATGTCCGGACCCACGGCGCCACGCGACAGCTCCTCATCGGACAAGATTCTCAGTCCCCGCTCACGGCTGATATCATGCCCTTCAAAATTAAAGGTCACCTCTGTCATGCCCCACTTCTCAGCCGTTTGTCCGAAATATTCTTCCGTGCCTCTGTGACCGCCTGTATACATAGTGATTTTATCAGGTTCCAACATGATCTGCTCCTTTTGATGTTTCTTGATTGATGAAAATACAACAGCGCGGATCAGGCGCAGCCTTTAGGACTTAGTGGTCCTGTTCGTAAATATGGTGACGTACCGAGAGGGTCGTAGGGCGGTCTCGTCAAGGCGCGCGACTGAGGCGTACCCTTCTGGTACACCGCAAGGAGCGAAACTTTGATCCGACCGCCCTACGACCCTCGAATGCCACCGTATTTACGAATAGGGCCCCTTAGCCTGCATCCGGTTCGACATTCCTTTCGACGAACATCCCCAAGGGCAAGTGATTCCTGTCTGTTACTTTATGACATCTAAGATAATTTCTTTGTAACATACTCGATAAGAGTTTTCACTTTGATACCCCATTTTTGTTCCAGCAAATCTCTTTGCCTCAATATTGCAGTATCAGATGTTATAAAAATGTCTCGCTCAGCCATCATATGTGCATACAATAGTAAAGCATCTTTATGGTTCATGTCATAATTCTTGTCCCCGGGTTCTGCATTAGGGAAAATAACTTCAAATATTTCCTTTACCTTTTCCTTGTCCACAAATTTAACGGGAAACTCGAGTGGGAAGGTAAAAATTGCTGGCTTAGCTACATTCACATATGGTCCGATCATCTCCCGTATATAGCCGGGTAGATTGTCTGGTTTTTTATGATCGTAATCCGTGTACAACTGCGTGGTCACACCGAGTTCACAAGCGCCTCTGTCCCGAAGAGACTTAAGCCTTTACACGAGTTGCTGAATTTCCTCCTTTTTGGCGTTTAAGTTACCGTATCGGTTTTCTAAAGACCCGCCTTCAGACCACGCCCAGTCTCTTAATACATTGGTATCTAATGTGATTTTGTCCATTTCAGAGATTACATAACGCATAGCGTTTTATCCGTAGCGCCGGAGGCGTTTCGGATAAAACGCGTTGGACTGAACCGATCAGCTATCATGCATACTTTTATCAAGATCTATGGGAATTGTAAACATATTTCTTTTTGTGGAGAGACCCTCAGAACCCCGTTAGAAGTAATTTCGACAAGAGGTCATTCCGATTAAATAAATATAGGGGAAGTGTCCCTATGTTATTGCTATGGAATCATTGTGATTGAGGAATAAAATGAACACGGACGGCTACAGGATCGATGCCGCCGAGGAGATGGCGAGTTCGAGGAAGAACTCGGGGAAGATCCCGATGGCGAGCACGGCAATCACGGCAGCGAAAAGGACGGCGGACATGGCCGTGGAGACATTGAGCACGGGTTCCTTGACCGGCTCGGCCATGTACATCTTCATGATGACCCGGAGATAATAGAAGGCGGAGACCGCGGAATTGAGCACGCCGATCACGGCCAGCCAGACATAGCCTGCCTTGACCGCTCCCATGAAGATATAGAACTTTCCTGCAAACCCGGCCGTAGGGGGGATGCCGGCGAGCGAGAACATGAAGACCATCATCACAAAGGCCGAGGCCGGGCTGATCCCGGCGAGGCCGGAAAAATCATCGATCCGGTCCCCGACCCCTCCCACGCGGTTAAGCAGGATGACCACGCCGAAGGCGCCGATGTTCATGAAGGCGTACACGAAGAGATAGAGGAGCACACTCGACGTTCCGGTCTCGCCTCCCACGATGAACCCGATCATGAGATAGCCGGCATGGGCGATGCTGGAATAGGCGAGCATCCGCTTGATGTTGGTCTGCCTGAGAGCGATGAAGTTCCCGGTGATCATGGTGGCAATAGAGAGACAGATGAAAAGGGTCACCCAGTCCGGACGAAGGGATCCGAAGGCCACGGTGAAGACCCGGATCAGGGCGGCAAAGGCCGCGGCCTTGGGCCCCACGGACATGAAGGCAGTGACCGAGGTAGGCGCCCCTTCATAGACATCCGGACTCCAGAAGTGGAAAGGCACGGCGGCAATTTTGAAGGCAAACCCGGCGGCCATCATGATCACGGCGAGCAGGAGAAGCCCGGAGAAATGCCCCCCGGCGACGAGGCCTCCGATGGTTGCAAGATCCAGGCTCCCGGTCAGGCCGTAGGTCATCATGACCCCGTAGAGGAAAAAACCAGAAGAGAAGGACCCGAGCAGGTAGTACTTGAGCGAGGCCTCATTGGATTTATCGTTTCTTTTAAAGAGCCCGGCCAGGATGTAGAGGGAGATGGCCATGAGTTCGAGACCCACGTAGATCACGAGAAGGTTGGTCCCCGAGGCCATGATCATCTGACCGAGGACGGCAAGGAGGACGATGGCGTAAAACTCCCCGTAATTGTATCCTTCCAGCGCCAGAAACCGGACCGAGATCCCCATGACCATGATGCCCGCCGCGCAGAAGATGATCTTGAAGAACTGGGCATAGGCGTCAGCCGAGAGACCCGCGATGTGCGTGGGGATGTTCAGGGCGAGTGATTGGTAACTGAGTATCCCGGCGGCTGCAAGGCCGAAGGCGCCGAGAAAGGCGAGGAAACCCTTGTTCACCCTTGGCCAGGCAAAATCAATGATCAGCACGGCCAGAGCGGAGAACAGAACCATGAGTTCAGGCGTCATGGCCGTAAGATTGGGAAGGGACGGCATGGGGATGGTCAT
>MNYV01000115.1 GCA_001873285.1 Nitrospirae bacterium CG2_30_53_67 | reverse complement strand
CTGATGGAGACCCTGCCGGCGGCCGAGCTCTGCGGCATCGGCAAACATATCGAAGGCCATCTCGGGGCATTGGGGATCCGGACCTGCGGGGATCTGGGCCGTGCCTCGGTTTCGACCCTCCGGAGGCGCTTCGGCATCCTGGGGGAGACCCTCTCGGCCATGGGCCGCGGGGAAGACCCCTCTCCCGTGGTCCCCATGGAGCAAGAGCCGGAGGCCAAGTCCATAGGACACAGCACCACCCTCCCCATGAACGTCTCGGATCCGCTGATCCTTAACCGGGCCCTCCTTCAGCTCTCGGAGATGGTGGCGAGAAGGGCTCGGCGCAATCATCTCGCCGGACGGGTCGTCATCCTGACGCTCCGCTACGCGGATTTCCAGACCTTCTCCAGAAGGATCCGGCTCGCCCGCTTTGTCCATCACGGGCCCGAGATCTATCTTGCCGCCCGGGAGATCATAGGAACCCTCCAGCTCCGGCAGCGCGTCCGCCTCCTGGGGGTGACCCTCTCGGACCTTACCAGAGACATCCTCCAGCTCCCCCTGTTTGAGACGGAACGCAGGAAGGAGAGCCTCTCAGAGGCCATGGACCGCGTCAACGACCGATACGGCATGTTCACCCTCACCTGGGGGACATTAAGAGACCGTTCCCGGGAACCCGGGGTGATCTCTCCGGCCTGGCGCCCGTCCGGAAACCATTATGTGAACGTCAAGTAAGCCGATTGACATCCGCCGGGATCGGGGTAGTATTAAATTAATTGAAAAGGGGATATCCCCCGTTCCTTCTTAAAGAAGGAAATTCGTAAGCATAACCGATACAACATCATGGAGGCACATCATGAGCAAGCTTCTATATATACAGGCATCGCCCAGGCACGTCCGCTCCTATTCCATCGCTGTGGCCGATGCGTTCGTGGATGCCTACAGCAAGAGACATCCCAAGGATGAGATCCTGACTCTTGATCTCTTTAAGAAAGATCTTCCGGCCTTTGACGGCCTGGCCGTTACTGCAAAGTACACGATCCTCCACGGGGAGAAGCACTCCAGGGAAGAGCTTGCCGTGTGGAAGGGCGTGGAGGCGGTCATTGAGGAATTCAAGGCCGCGGACAAGTATGTGTTTGCCGTTCCCATGTGGAACTTCGGCATCCCTTACCGGCTCAAGCAGTATATCGACATCATCGTCCAGCCGGGTTACACCTTCTCCTTTTCCCCGGAAGAGGGTTATAAGGGGCTGGTTACGGGAAAGCCCGTGTTTGCGGCCTATTCCAGAGGCGGTGAGTATCCTGCCGGTACCGAATATGCATCCTACGACCTGCAGAAACCATACCTCGAAACCGTTCTCGGTTTCATGGGATTCACTGACATCCGGTCTATTGTAATCGAGCCCACCCTCGCGGGCGGCCCTGAGACTGCGGCCGGAAAGAGAAAAGAGGCCGTGGCTCAGGCCGTAAAAATGGCCGGGGAGTTCTAACCTTCAGCACAAGCGGCCCCATAGCCTGTGCAGCCGAGGCGTCAGCTTTTTCCTGACTGCAAAGGCGGTTTGGTCTGTCATGACGCTGATGGATCTCGTGCTTCTACCATGGACTCCGGGTTTGTCCGGAAACGGCTTGCGAGGGTGTGCGACAAATTTATAGGCAACCATTTCTCTGAGAGCGTCATTCTCCGACTCGATCGGGGGATCGAAGGACAGGCATTTTTGTCGCACACCCGGTTTGCGATTCCTTCTTGATTTTTGTTTTCCCATACGATATAGTGAATCCAACCTTTTATAAACAAAACAAAATATCACACAGGAGCGGCCATGGCAGAAGATCCGGCATGGGGGGATGGGATCGATGTAAAACCTTTTCCTGCACTTTTGATAGAGATAAAAAAGGCCGGCAAGACAGGTATCCTCCTGGCCAAAAAGGAGACCGTTGAAAAACGGATCTTTTTCCAGGATGGTGAGCCCATTGCCTTTCGTTCCAACCTGAAAAGGGATCTTCTCGGCGAAATTCTTTGCGCACGCGGCAAAATCACCAGGGACCAGCTTAAAGAGGCCGTGCTCGAAGACCAGAAAAAAACCGGGAACAATTTCGGACAGATCCTGATCAAGAAGGGATTCCTCACCCCAAAAGATCTCTATGCCGAATGCAAGTACCAATTCGTCTCCATCCTCTTCAGCCTTTTCTCCTGGGAGAACGCCTCCTATGCCTTCAACGAACAGGAGGCTTCCACGCTGATCCCCAAGGACCTTCCGAAGTTCCATGTGGCTTTTTCCAAGCTTGTTTCCGAGGGGATACGGCTCATTAAGGATAACAGTTTCATCGACCGTGTACTGGGGGATACGAACCAGGTGGTACGGGCGACGTCCGTAACCATCCCATCCGGGGAACTCAGCTTCAGAGGAGAAGACAAAACAATCCTCGACCAAATCGACGGAGAGAAGGCCATTCAGGAGATCATAGACGCCGCCGACCTCGATTCTTCAATGACAAAAAAGATCCTCTATACGCTCTCCTGTCTGGGGGTCGTGGAGATACAGGCCCCTGCCGCGGCCTTGGAAAATAAGGCGGACATCACCGGGTCTATGGAGGGCCAGGAAGAAATCCCGAGCATGAACGAATCCTCGCTCTCCACATTCATGGATGAGATTCTGCCTGAAGAACAGGCTGAAGAGATCCCTGTCTTTGAGCAAGAAGAGCAAGGATCTGTTGATTACTCAAAGATCGTGGCTGATGAAGTCGAAGAAGAAGACGAAAACCTTCCGGAACAGATCGGCGGGGCGCCCGTAGAAGAGATCCAGGAAATTCCTCCGCAGGTTCAACCCGTGACTTCGGAGTACGAAAGCGAATCCCAGGGGCAGGCTCCGCCTCCCGCTGAAGAGTCTGAGCCGATTCCCATGGAGGATGAGCAGACTGCATCCAAGGCCGATGAGATTCCATTCAAGACCGAGGACCGCCCGCTTAATGCCTGGGAAAAGGAGACCGAAGCATCCGGTCCGGCTGAGGGACAAGAAGAAGAGGCCATCCTGAAAGAGGTGATGATTCAAGAAAAAAGGCGATCCACCCTAACTCAGGTTTTGCTCTTTCTGGGAGTCATCGTCCTTATGGGCGGAGCGGCCTTCTTCTATTTCTCCCTGGACAAGGGGTCCAAAATCAACGATTTTGCCGAACGCATCAGAGCACAGGTGACCACCAGAGATTTTAAGGCCAGGAGAGATAAAGAGATCGTACAGAAGCTTATGGAAAAAGGGCAGGCCCAAACAGCCGGCGAAAGCCCGGTCCCCGGTCAGGAAATGAAAACAGCCGAAGCGCCTGCCGTGCAGGAAACACCCCCTGAAAAGCAGGATACCGCGGAGATCAGGGAGACGCAGGGAGAGGTCAAACCGGCAGAAGAAGAAAAAGCCTCTGAGCCTTCGAAAGAGGCAAAGGCCGGACCCGATGTCAAGGAGCCTCCGGCTCAAACCGAACAGGCGGCGCATGAAAAAATTGTTGAGCCGTCATCAAAGGTTCAGGCCGAGACCAAACCGTCGGCGCCGGCAGCAACTTTGCCTTCATGGAATGATCTCTATGCAAAGGGATTGGTTAATTTCAAGAACGGGAATCTCAAAAGCGCCATGAAAGACTGGGCGGACCTGGTCCGCTCCGCTCCGGATCCATCCTTCACCATACAGATCGAGATCACCTCCTATCTGAATTTTGCTTCCAAGGATATAGAGGAGGCGTCGAAGGAGGAAAAGGTCTTTATTCTGAATGCCCTGTTCAACGACAAGCCAGCCTATAAAGTTCTTTGCGGAATTTACAAGGACCGGTCCGAAGCTGAAGCCTCCCTGCAAAAACTCTCCCCTTACCTCAAGGCACAAAAACCGGTCGTCATTTCGGTTGAACGGGTCAGGAACAAACTGGTGGATTGATAGCAGAGGCTTTCCGCATTTGAATGACCAGATCGTTGCGATTTATGCTCATGACGTCTTTGTCTCCCGCAGAAACTTCTCCATGAAAGGAAGCAGCTTCTTCCCGTATTCACGGTCTTCCTTCGTACCCATCCATCGTCCCGGCCATTCGTCGAAGTCCGGCGACAGTTCGCGTAAGGTGAGTATACCTACATTTCCCTTCATGTCTTATGCTCTCCCGGCGCAGCATCACCGCAATATTCCTGCGCAAAAGGGATCATCGCTATGAACCTCCTTTTTGAGCAGCCATGGTATTGGAGACAAGCTTGCCAAGAGCGGAAAAAATATTTCCTAATACCTCCGGTTCCGGGAGTGGTATCTTTAAATAGGCATCGCCTGTTTCGGCATCTCTGCCGATCATGGAATATAGGCGTTTCTCCATGGGCTGCGCCTCACCTTGACTCGGCGGCGAGATTGTTTTGCTTAAGTGCATGAGAAATTGAGCCCCGCTCACAAGAAGAGTGTTCAGGGGGTCTTGTTCTTTTCCGCTCCCTCCCCCTTTTCGGATGGCGCCCTCTCCGTTGCCGGCGGCTTGTTCCTGGATCGTGGCTGCCTTGTGATCCTCTTCGGCTTCTCTCTGCTCCTCCCTTTCTTGTTCCGGATCCGATTTTTCCAAGCCCTCGGTTATGGTTTCCATGGACTTCATGAATTCTTTGAGACGGGACTCGCCGGCCATGACCACATCTTCCCCGTCGTGATCGAGCGCGCCCGCAAACAATGATGTCTTGAATTTAAGGAGATCCAGGATTCTCTCCTCGATAGAAGAGGCCGTGACAAAGTTGATGATCCGAACGGTCTTGTGCTGTCCAAGCCGATGCACACGTCCGATCCGCTGTTCAAGAATCGCCGGGTTCCAGGGGATATCCATGTTCATCACAACCGATCCGCTTTGCAGGTTCAATCCGACCCCGCCCGCATCTGTGGACAAAAAGACCTTGCACCCGGGATCTTCCCTGAATCTCGAGATTAAGCCCGCTCTCTGTTTTGAAGGGATGCTCCCGTTCAGATGCGCATACGCGATCCCGTTCCTTTCAAGAACCCGTTCCACTAATTCCGTCATCCGAAGCCACTGGCTGAAGATCACGACCTTTTCTCCGCCTTCGATGACAATCTCTTTGAGGAGGAGTTCCAGCTCCTCGATCTTGGGGCCATGGATCGTTTTTTTGTCGACCAGATAGGTATTGTCTGCAGCCATTCGCATCGTGTTCAAAGCGATCAGCAGACGCCTATGATCCGCCTCGCACAGAAACTTGTAGCGCCTCCATTTGGCGACCAGTTTTACCACAATCTCGTAATGATCATCATGGATCACACTTTGTTCTTTTGTCATCTTCACAAAGAAATTCTTTTGGATCCGCTCAGGAAGCTCTTTAAGCACTTCTTGTTTTTTTCTCCGGACCATGACGTTCTTCAAGGACTCCCTGACCGATTGCAGGTCCCGGTATCCGATCACCTTCCCGCCCGGGTCCGTGATTCTGTGGGCATGTATAAAACGGTATAATGGGCCAAGGCGCCAACGGTCGATAAATTCCATGATCGAGTGCAGTTCTTCGATCCTGTTTTCTATGGGTGTTCCGGTCAACACCATGGCGAAGGTGGAGTCCAACTGTTTGACGCACTTCGCGGTCCGGGTCTTCCAATTCTTGATCCGCTGCGCCTCGTCGAGGATGATCAGGTCCGGGGCCCACTCCCTGATCTTCTCCATATCGCGATAAACCAGTTCATAATTGAGGATCTTGTAGAAAGAGTCATTGAGGTAGACCTGTTTCCTTTGGTGGTTCATCCCCTCAATCACCTCAACCTTCCGGCCGCTGAATTTTCCTATCTCCATTTTCCACTGGTGCTTCAGAGAGGTCGGAGAAATAATCAAAACCTTCTGGATATGAAATAATTCAGCCATCAACTCGGCGGCCGCCAGGGCCTGAATGGTCTTTCCCAATCCCATGTCATCACCGATCAGGCACCGCCCGGCCTGGACTGCGAACAATGCCCCTTCCCGCTGGTACGAGTACAGTTCGGTCTTCAGAATATTTTTGAGAATCGGGCTCCGGATCCCTTCTTTTAGTTGCGCCTTAATCACTCTTCTCCGGTGTTCGGCATCCTGGTGTTCAGCGACATAGGCCATGACATCATCATAGCATCGGACTTCATGCCCGTTGTTTTTCGGGGTCCCATTGAGAAACCGGTGAAAATCAAGGATCTGTTCCTCTTTGAGAGTTCCCTCGGAATCAAAAAAAGTCTCCGCCAGAGAAAGCAGCTCCGCCGGCGCATTGCTCCCTGCCTTGAACCGGACCTCCCTCTTGAGCCCATAGCTCAAATAGACCTCGGAGTAGGGGGGCGTATAGACCTCTTTGAACGCCTTCTTTGCCCCTCTTTTTTTCGTGAGTTTGGACAGGGTGAACTCGATATGCTTGCACGTCCCAAGATTATTCACCTTGTAATCGGGGCAGGAGCAGAAATTGATGCCCGGAGCATCTCCTCGAATGGCGATCTTATAGGTCTTCCCCGATTCGGGATTGGTCAGTTGAAATTCCGAGAACAAGGGATGATCTCCTCGGTTTTCGAGCGTAAACTTCTGCTGCTCACCATATTGTTTTCTCAGCGCCCTCTGCCATTCCTCAAGACCAAGATCATCCGGTTTTTGCGTCTTCGATATCTTCAATTTGATCGGCCTGCTTTTTCGATTTTTTGAACTTCTCACGCTTCTCTTCTTGCCGCCTGGTTCCGGATCTAATATGGGCTCCATCCTAACCATCCTCCCTTCTATGATTACTTGATGACCATTGAAGGCAACATACCATTAAGGAGCCTCTTCTTCAATAAATTCTTGAAAAATTCAAGGCCTGCCCCGTTAGAGACGGCGACTCTAATGGGCGCCGGGCACACTTGCCTTACACTCACCGTCCTTATTGTTTCCGCTGTACCGGCTCAATTCCGTTCACGATAAGCCACTGGACTGCCTCTTCCCGCATGCATTCCTCTTTGTACGCATACCAACGGGCCAGTTCATCCGGATGATCATTCAATACGTTTCTGAACCTTTGGAACGCGCCTTTCCCATCAAGGGCGATGTCGAGCTTTTCCCTGAGCCCTTTGCTGCGGACGGTTTCGGCGAAGGCAACCATGAGATTGTACCCCTCATATGACTCCCGGCGTGGTATCTCAAGAAACCGGTTCTTGTCGTCGCCGAAGATGCTTTCCGCTGCTTGGAGGAGTTCCTGCTCCCAGTCGGCGAGGTCAGCGACCGCATCGCCGCCTTCCTCGGCAGCCCGCATCACGTTATCGGGCATGCTGATGATCTCGCCGGTCTCGGTGTCGAGATAAGCGGTAAGCTCAGGATTATTTCCGAGATCCATTTCTGAGGCAAGTTCCGGGATGTTAACCTTCAATTTCTTTCTGCGTTCACCATAGTCATCACTTATCATATTGTTCCCTCTTTACCAGTTGACCACCCATGTCGCAAAATCGTCAAACAACTGATAGGTACCCGTCTTTTTCTCCTTCGCCGTCAACCACGACAGGCCGATATCGAATGTTTTTCCGTCTGATAAGCGTTTCACCCTCGCGATCAAATCGCGTTCTTCCACGATCTTTCCCAGGATGTCGATCAGTTCGAATTCATCAGTATACGAAGCCCGTTTCTTTTTCAGCTTCTCATATTTGTCTTTCTCGCCGGGACCGAATACATAAAACTCTTCCCACAGAAAGTCCTCACGCCCGGTTATGACCGCTGTTTGATCCAGGCGTTGTAGCAAATAGGCGCGATATATCAGCAGGCTCTTCCTGTTTACTTCAGGCGCTTCCTCTGTCCCGAAGACCTTTGCGATGCGTATTCGTGCCGCTTTTATGTCCGCCATGAATATACCGTCGCCTCAATCGTGAGATCATGTCCGGACTCATCCAAACTGATAGCCCTGCTTTACCCAGTAATGCCGGTCTTCGATGGCCTGTTTGGTTTTTTTGTCGCGGCACTCACACTGCAGTTGATCCAAGGGAACGGCGAATCGACGGCCTTCCCACGTTATGGAAACGAACATCTCCCGTTCGCACTCATCTATAGGCGGCATACCCACGATCTCCACATTTTCCTTGAGCTTGAGTGGAGAAATATCTCTCTTCTTGACGCACGTTGCCGGGAAAGGGAATTTCAAGTTGTCCTCTAAATAGTAGTACCAGCCCATAGCCTGCTCCCAGGCATCATAGGCGTCAACGACGATCTCCATGGAGATGCGCTGTTCGCGTGCCGGTTCTTTCTTTTTTCCCTTTTTCGCCGGCCGTTTGCTCTTCACCAAACCCATCACTCACCCTCTTCCGGCTTCAGGAAGTGCGTGGCATAGGCCTCCTCGATATTCGGCGTTCCCGACTTTGAAAACCGGAGTTGCCTTTTCTGCCCCTTGCCCCACGAAAGGTACACTGTTTTACTCGGGCGCAGACCGCTGGCTCGAGCGCGCTGCTGAAATGCCCTAAGCAAATGATTGATCTTCGCCAAATTCACCGTAGTAACGCGCTCAAGACAAGACGTTCTGCCGAACCTCCAGGCGTCGTGATCTTCCTTCGTCAATCGCCCCATGCGCATGAGGACATCCACGAAGCTGGCATAGCCCTTCTCCTCCAACAATATCGCAGATGCTTTCTGCATTTGAATGACCAGATCGTTGCGATTTATGCTCATAACGTCTTTGTCTCCCTCAGAAACTCCTCCATGAAAGGGAGCAGCTTCTTCCCGTATTCACGGTCTTCCTTCGTACCCATCCATCGTTCCGGCCATTCGTCGAAATCCTGCGACAGTCCGCGTAAGGTCATGGGGCTTCATTCCTCTTCATATTCATCCAGATAGGTTTGCAGTTTGAAAAACAATCGGTTCAACTCCTTCTCAACCTTTTTATCTTTCGTATGATTTGCCTCAGCAGCGACGTATCCCTGCACTTCCTCGATGTCGCCGAGCGTCATCGGGACTGTTATCAACCCATTTTTCACCGGCGCGAGTCGCGCAAAATTGGGATCGCAAAACGTCTTATCCCTGATCAGGTCCCGCTCTCTGAGCGTCAATTGCACGGGTAGTTTCGTATCCGGAGCAATTACGGTCTTCTTATCGTCTGGGGGTGACAGCCCCAGCAAGACTGCCAATGCATCGGCCACGGCCTTGACTCGTCGCTCAGGCCAGAAGCAACGCATGGGGTCTTCATGAACATACTTGACCGCTTCGCTGACGGACATGCGCATCCCGCCAAAATCGCCGATCTTATCCCATTTCGTGGATTTCCACCACAGAACTTCGACGCGGTCCTTTCCGCATATCTTGAATCTTGCGACAGGGTGTCCACCCGTTCGCTCAATGATCGATACGCCATAACGGTCACGCCGAACGGCCACGTCAATATTCTTCTTTTCAAAAAAGTCCAAAATACGGGCAGCCAGCTCTTCAGTATCGTTTATAGTGCGTTTTGCCGACATCACTTCACCTCATAGACCTTCAGCACTTCATCCCCATAGTGGTTGATGACCTTCACGGCGAGCTTTCCGGTCGCGGGCGGGTCGAAGGGCCGGCTGATAGTTGAGTAGAGCATGGACCAGGCGGCTTCGTCCACTTCGGAG
>MNYV01000114.1 GCA_001873285.1 Nitrospirae bacterium CG2_30_53_67 | reverse complement strand
CGATTATGATGCCATGGACTCGACGAGCGGGGTAGATATTAACTTTATCCATTTTGAAGAACCTTATTGATGAATGAAGCGACGGAGGAATAACCCATGGATCCCAGCAATGTCAATCTGCTCTATAACTCTCCCCACCAGATCCCACTGGGGATCCTTCTCGCCCAGTACTTTTATCTCACGGGGCTCAGCGCCGGATCCTTCGTGGTATCGGTCATCGCCATTCTTGGGGGGAAAACCGAATATAAACCCCTTGGAAAGATCGGAGCCGTGGTCGCGCCGCTTTGTCTGATCCTCGCCCCCATGA
Source organism: Nitrospirae bacterium CG2_30_53_67 (assembly GCA_001873285.1). Classification (NCBI taxonomy): domain Bacteria; kingdom Pseudomonadati; phylum Nitrospirota; species Nitrospirae bacterium CG2_30_53_67. Next base: position 4,851 of record MNYV01000114.1, on the reverse strand, counting down.
ACCTTTTGGTTGAAATGGCCCAGCCGCTTCGCGCCTGGCACCTGATGACCTATCTCCCAGGTTACATCAATCCGAAATCTCCCATCACCTACGGTGTGATGCTCCTGACCGCTTATCCCATCTCGGCGATCATTTACGCCTTTTTCGTCTATACCGGGAACATCAAGATGTCCAAGGTTTTTGCTATTATAGGGATTCCTCTGGCCATCTCGGTTCACGGGTATACCGGTTTTATCATCGCCCTCGGCAAAGGCCGGGCGCTCTGGAACACCGCCCTGATGCCGACCCTCTTTATCGTCTCGGCCATGGTCTCCGGTATCGCCCTGATGATCCTGGCGGCCATTATACGCAATGTCTATTTCTCTAAAGGAAAAACAGAGGATGAGGTTGAGGCCGACCGCAAACTGATCTATGGACTGGGCAAGTTCCTCGGCGGGACCATCATCTTCGACCTCTTCCTGATTTTGAATGCCGTGCTGGTCCTCCTCACTTCCAGCAAAGAGGCCTGGCACGCGGCCGAACTCCTGTTATGGGGACGGTATTCCCTGGATTTCCTGGGGATCGAGATCCTGGCCGGGAGCGTCATCCCGCTCTTCATGGTCTTTTATCCGAAAACGGCAAACAGTCTCAAGGGTCTGACTATCGCCTCGGTACTGGTCATGATCGGAATCTATGCCATGCGTTATTCCGTGGTCGTCGGCGGACAAAGCGTCCCGCTCCATTGATCAATCAATTTCTTCGTGTCTTGTCGGCGAATCTGGTTCCGGCTTGTCCGGATTAGGAGGAAGAAATGAAATTCAGCAGGCGAACCTTTCTGCAACTCGGCGCCGTCGGGGCCGCATCCCTTGGTGTGAACAAGCTCCTTCAAACCCAATCCGATGCCATGGAGCTGATCATGGGAGGGTCTGAGGTCTCGAGGACCACGGGAAAGCATTTGAAGCCCATTCCGAGCACCTGCCTGAACTGCTACGCCCGCTGCGGGAATTACGGCTTCAATGCCTACGGAACTCTGATTAAAATCGGCCCCAATCCGGAACACCCCAACAGCCGAGGCAGGATGTGCGCCAAGGGACAGGCAGGCCTCAATCTGGTCTATGACCCGGACCGGATCCTCTATCCCATGAAACGGGTGGGTCCGAGGGGGGAAGGAAAATGGCAGAGGATCACCTGGGAAGAGGCATACCATGAAGTCGCCGACCGTATGAAACCGGTCATGGCTTCCGGACATCAGGAAGAATTCGTATTTCAAAGCGACCGGGACATCACCACGCAAGATTTCACCCGGCGCTTCGTCCATGCCTTCGGTTCACCCAACGCCTTCGTGAATCATCCCTTAGGCGGGCCCAACAAACAGTTGGCACAGCAACTGACCTGGGGCGCCGATTTTGAAATACCGGACGTGGCCAACTCGGAATATATGCTGATCTTCGGCTCCAATCCCTTTGAAGCCCATTACCTGAGGACCAGCTTTGTACAGAGGATGGTGGAGGCCCGCTCCATCCGCCGATTCAGCGCCGACCTTCTCCGCCCCAAAGCCAAAATGGTCACTTTCGACGTGCGTGTCTCCCAGACCTCCGGCAGGAGCGACGAATGGCACCCGATCATTCCCGGAACGGACGGTCTGGTGGCCCTGGCCATGTGCCACGTCATCATGGAAGAAGGGATGGAGGACCGCTCCTTTATCAACACGTGGACCAACTATTCTCCGGATGCGCTCAAGCAGCACCTGAAGGATTACACTCCTGAGCTTGCCGAAAAAATCAGCGGCGTGCCGGCCAAGGAAATCCGCCGTATCGCAAAGGAGTTCGCCTCATCAAAACCGTCCACCACGATTTCCACCGGAGGGGTGACCAAACACTGGAACGGCGTCTACTCTGAAAGGTGCGTGGCCCTGCTGAATATCATCACCGGCAACGTGGACATCAAGGGAGGGTACTGCCTTCCGAAATTTTATACCTTCAAGGAACCCGAACCGGCCCCGCCCGTCCCCAGAATGAAGAGCAAGCTGAACGGATTATCCAATTACCCTCTTGCCATGACTGAACTGCATCACAGGGTACTCCCGATGATCAAAGAAGGACGACAACGCATAAAAATCTATATGACCTACCAGCACAATCCGGTCTATTCCAACCCCGAAGGGAAGATGATGGAGCTGATCCTCAAGGACGAGGATCTGATCCCGTACTATGTCTGCATTGATTCCTTCATGACCGAGTCTGCGGCCCTTGCGGATTTGATTCTGCCCGCAGCGACTTACATAGAGCGGATGGAACTGGAGGCGCCCCCGGCCTTCGAAATGGTCCCTTTCATCTCGCTTCGACAGCCGATGATTCCCCCGCTTGGAGAATCCGTGCCCATCACCGGGATCCTGATCGAGATGGCGCGCCGGATCGGGGGAGGGATGGAGAAATACTTCAAGTTTGATACTGAAGCATACCTCCAAGAGAGGATCTCCGCAATCCAACCTCTTGTGGAAGCCGGAGGGCTGGAATACCTGGAAAAGAACGGGGTATTCTACGACAGTACCGTAAAACCGCAGTATGAAGTGTTCAAGGAGAAAGGGTTCAATACGCCGTCCGGTAAGATTGAGATTTATTCAAAAAGGATGGAGGAACAGGGTTTCAACCCCCTTCCCATCTATGACCCAATCCCGATTCATCAGACCATTAAAGAAGGTGAACTCTATATGGTCATTCATCAATGGATGGTGCACACCCACGACCGGACGGCCAACTGCATGTGGCTTTCTGAAATCGTTCATGACAATCCCGTTTACATCAACTCCATGACAGCAAGAAAATTGGATCTCAAGAACTATGACCGGGTCAAAGTGATCTCCAAAGCCGGAGAAATGGTGAGCAGCGTCCGCGTGGTTGAGGGGATCCATCCGAAAGTCATTGCCGTCGGAGACAGTTGCGGCCATTGGGGGTTTGGACGCATTGCCCAGGCCGAGGCCTTCAAGAGCCAGGACCCGAATACCCGCCTCCTCTGGTGGGGCAAGGAGAAAGGCGGATTCTGGTCCGAAGAAGAGAGGGACAGAGGAAACGGCGTCCACCCCAAACCGATCATCCCTATATTAAGCGATCCGCTCGGCGGAGGCCAATGCTGGATGGATACGAAGGTACGTATCGTCAAGGTGTAAGATATGAAGAAGAAGGAACATCCGAATCATGAGGCTGCAAAGAGAAGCGCTGTTTATGCGCTCCTCTCCCGCCTCTTTCTGAAAGAGCCCGGCCTCGAGATGATCCGTTTTCTCAAAAGCCGGGAGGTCCTGACCCTGTTTGAGAGCCTTGACCTTCCACTTGGGAATGAGATCCTGAAAAAGGACGAGGCCTCTCTGATCCATGAGCTTTCTCTTGAATATGCCCGTCTTTACCTCACCCCCCCGTCGCACCTGCCTCCCTATGAATCCTTTTATGTGGGGGGATTCCGGGATGATATGGAGAATTTTGAGCCCTCTCTCCAGGGCAAGGCGGCGGTAGAGGTCCGGACATTCTACCATGAATACGGCATTCTCATACCCGAAGAGGCTAAGCTTCTCCCCGACCATATCGGAGTTGAACTTGAAGCCTTACGGCTGCTCAGTGAACTCGAATCCCAGGCCGCAGACTCCGGTCATACCGACCGTGTCCGGCAAATCGAGGGTCAGTTTCTTGCCGAACATCCAGGGAGGTGGATTCCCCTCTTCTCAGATCTGATCATAAAAAAAACAGAGAACCCTTTTTATCGAGCGGTTTCACAATTAACCCGTGCCTTTATTGACTCCGAACTGACAGAACTCACACACCGGAATGTGGAGGAGGAAGTCGCTTTATGAACATCAAAAAGATCTCGCCCTGGAAAGTCGCTGCCGGAACACTCATTCTCCTGAGTATTCCTACCCTGTTTGTTTTTTTACTGGAACGTTACACCACGTCGGATGAGCATTTCTGCATGACGTGCCATTATAAAATGTGGGGCGAGGACTTCCTGGTCCACTCGAACATACACCCCGATTCCGTTCGTTGTCCTCAATGCCATGCCAATCACAAGGATTTCATACCCAAGGACTTCTCGGCCCATCCTGAGCGCATCAACCCCAACTGTGTCCGCTGCCACGGAGAGATGTTTAAGAAGACGGACATGAAGGGTTTCAAATATAATGTCATGAATATCTATATGCCCCACAAGTTCCATCTCCAGGACGTAGGCGCCCTGTGCACGGATTGTCACCTCAACATCAAACATGACAAATTACGCCCCATCACCAACCGTCCGAGAATGGAGGCCTGCTTAGAGTGTCACGACCAGGAAACCACCCCCTGCTCCAAATGCCACCAGCGGGGCGCAAGCGAAGTGATCGCCGCATTACCCAAGGCGGATGTCATCAATAGAACGGATTGCGAAAAATGTCATGCGGATTTCGCATCCAAGCCCATTACCTTCTACCAGGTGGAGTTCCCCCATGACCGGCACTTGAAGCAGGGTCTGATCTGCAAAGAATGCCATTCCAATGCAAAGATACACGGGGAGATTGTGAAGTCGAGAGAGATCTGCATGCAGTGCCACCACAAGGATATCAAAAAAGAATGCATCGAATGCCACGCATTTGAGAATCAGTTCCGCAACGGACTGGCCCTGGAGGGGATCAAGGGAGAGGCGGACCCCATGGTTGAAATCGTCACCTGTGACGTCTGCCATGCAAAGATCAGCGAAGGCCACAACAAAAAAGATGTGCTCGCAGCCTGCTCCATGTGCCACAAGGACGCCGGTTTTGAAAAGAGAGTGGATGAGATCCAGAAGAAGACGGACGACTCGATTCAAGAGCTGGAGAAACTTCTGGAAGCCAAAAAGAAAGTGGTCTACGAT
>MNYV01000113.1 GCA_001873285.1 Nitrospirae bacterium CG2_30_53_67 | reverse complement strand
CTCCTCGATATCCCTCTTGAGTCTCATTAACTTCTCATCCCTGATATAACCAAGATCTCCAGCGAGTAATACTTGTGTCTCCAATTCGCAATTTGTAAATCTCCAAGCATAATTGATAAGACTGGGGCCCTTCCTTTAACTCCTTGTAGTGTTTGAGCACTTCACTTGACCCCTGGAATCCTTGACCCCTTGCCCCCTGATGTTTTCACCCACTCTTTTGGAGATGATCCGTAATTCTGTGAAGCTTCATCAAGTTGGTTCGCCCGCTTGTTGAAAGAGGCGAACTGGCAATAATGACCACGGTATCCCCCTTTTTGACCTCGCCCATCTCCAGGAGACGCTTTTCAACCTCTGAAATCATGTCGTCGGTATGTCGGTGAGGCCTCATCATCAGAGGGGTCACGCCCCAGTAGAGTGAAAGACGTCTTTGCACACGGTCATTCGTGGCAAAGGCCAGGATGGGCACAGACGGCCTGAATTTCGAGACAAGACGGGCCGTGTAGCCGGAATGGGTAAAAGCCACGATGGCCCTCGCTTTAATATCCTGTGCCGCCCGGACGGCTGCATCGGCCACGGCATAGGGCTCATCGGTCTTCCGGGTCCCCTGTTCCGCCCAGGCCCCCTTGATGGCCAGGCTCGTCTCGGTTTTGCGGATGATCCTCGCCATCATCTTCACCGCCTGCCGAGGGTATCGGCCAGAGGAGGTCTCGGCTGAAAGCATCAGCGCATCGGACCCGTCCAGCACGGCATTCGCAACATCAGCCACCTCGGCCCGTGTGGGTCTCAGGTGCCCGGTCATGGACTCCAGCATTTGTGTCGCGGTGATGACGATCTTGCCGGCCTGGTTGGCCATCCGGATCAGTTTTTTCTGGATCATGGGCACATCCTCGGTATTCATCTCCACGCCCAGGTCTCCCCGGGCGATCATGATCCCATCGGCAGCCGACAGGATGGCATCAATATGGTCCAGGGCCTCGGGCTTCTCTATCTTTGCAATGACCGGAATCTTTGCCCCTTTGCGCTCGATGTAATCCTTGACCTCCTGAACATCCTTTGCCCTTCGCACAAAGGAGACCGCCACGTAGTCCACACCCATCCGGATACCCAAATCAAGATCCTTCCTGTCCTTGGGCGTAAAGGAGGAGAGTTTAAGCTCGGTGTCGGGCAGGTTCACCCCTTTTTTATCCGTGATCTCTCCGCCTTCTATGACGCGTGCCGAGACTTCATCTTTATTCCTGCCGGTTACCCTGAGAAGTTTCAGTCCATCGTCAATCAGGACCCTGTCGCCCTTCCGGAGATCCCGGACCAGACCGGGATAATCAATGTAGAGACAGGCCGGTGTGGACAGGCCTTTTCCCTTTCTGAGCATCACGGTGCTTCCGGTTTTCAGGCGGATGCGTCCATTTTCAACCTTTCCGATCCGGATTTTAATCCCCTGAAGATCCTGGAGAACGGCCACGGGCTTGTTGAGGGCAAGAGACTGTTGTCTGATCATCTTGATGTACTTCTTGTGTTCCTCATGGGCGCCGTGAGAAAAATTCAGCCTTGCCACGTCCATCCCATTCCTGATCATGGAAGAGAGAATGTCTGCTCTGCCCGATGCCGGTCCTATGGTACAGACGCACTTGGCTCTTTTCATGGAAACAATCCGCTTGTAAACACGAAAAACGTGAAGATGGTTCCGCCGACGACACGGAAAAGATACCACCGGGGCGAACCCCTGTCAACGCAGAAGCCACCCCAAATTCACCATTAAACCACAGAGGGCACAGAATAACTGATGGATCATAGAGATAAAACATTAAACAAGTTTCTCATCTCTGTGCACTCTTTTCTGAAAGATTAGGTTTTGCCTTATTTTATCAATCGTTTTGAGAACACAGAGAAAATCATCTGTGTACTCTGTGGTTCACAGATTTTGGCGGCGAATGCTGGCCCCCAAAATGGTATGGGGTGTCAATCCGTCCGGAGACTCCCGATCCGGAGAGACCGTCAGAAAAAAAAAGCTCCATGGTTTCCCATGGAGCTTCGGGTTCGAAACGTTCATTCAAAATTTACATCTTGATGACGTTGGTGGCCTGAGGTCCTTTTTGCCCCTCTGTCACGTCGAAACGGACTTTCTGACCTTCTTCGAGGGTCTTGAAACCTTCATCCTGAATCGCGGAAAAATGGACGAATAAATCCGGACCATCACTCTGCTCGATGAAACCAAAACCCTTGCCGTCGTTGAACCACTTCACTGTGCCTTCTGACATGTTTTCTCCTTTGTCTTTGAAGCATTAAACAGTAAACCCATGTGCAGTTTCTACCGTTTACCAAAAAAGACCGCACAGGTTTACAAGTCTGTGCGGTTTACATTTATCTGATTTCCGATGCGATCTCTGCACAACCTAAACTATGAAATAAATTAGACCATAAACGTATTCGGATGTCAAGCTTATTTTTTATTTTATTTTCGGCATAGGAATCATGCATATTGTTTCTGCCCGCCGGACTGGGTGCTGACGAAGTCCGATGCTTTAATGCCGTGCCTTTTCATATTCCATTTTCCATCCCGCAAAGGCCTTTCCTTATCATTTGATTTCCGTTTTGATGGGGATCCGAATGGACGGGATAAGGAAGTCTTCTCTGCTCTAACCGTCCTCCATGGATCAGTTGCTGTCCTCTGTCCGCTGTTTCTATACGGTCGTCCGTCATCCGTGGCCTTCTTTACACCCGTTCTATACGGTCGTCTGTCATCCGTGGTCTGTCTCCCGGCTCTTCCCCAGCCTTGGCTGTTTCTGTTTTCCGTTAATCGGCGCATAGGCCGTTTCGGTTCCAGTCCCGGGATCACATACCGAGGCAGGGACTGGCCGATGTAGCGTTCGATACGTTGAAGGACATCGAGTTCATGGCATGAAGCCAGAGAGATGGCGATACCTGAAGCGCCTGCCCTTCCGGTCCGGCCGATGCGGTGGACATAATCCTCCGCATTGATCGGCAGGTCGTAATTGATCACGTGGGTGACGTCGGTTAAATCGAGCCCTCGAGAGGCCACGTCGGTCGCCACAAGAAGCCTGATCTTGCCTCGGCGCATGTTCATGATGGTGCGGTTGCGGGCATTCTGGTTCATGTCCCCGTGCAGGGCCGCGGCCGCATGACCCTGGTCGTGCAGTTCACTCGCCAGTCTGTCGGCATTCTGCCTCGTGGACGAAAAGATGATCGCCCGGGTCATACTGCTGTCCTCAATGAGGCGCCTGAGCACCCGTTTCTTGTGCTGCGTGTCGTCCACGGTGTGGATACGCTGTTCGATCTGCTCAAGGGTTGCTTTCTTCCCGATGATCTCCACCCGAACGGCGTTTTTGAGCAGGCGCCGGGCCATCTTTTCCAGGGCCCTGTCCCAGGTGGCGGTAAACATGAGGGTCTGGCGGCCGGCGGGGGTCGCGGCCGCGATGGCAGACACGGCATCGCTGAATCCCATATCGAGCATGCGGTCGGCTTCATCAAGGACAAGGATCTCCAGGCGTGAAAAACTGATGCGGCCCCTTTCCATGTGGTCGATCAGCCGTCCCGGCGTGGCCACGATCATATCCACAGGCTGTGACAGCAGCCTCTGCTGTTCGAAGTACGGCATGCCGCCGAGGATCGCACCGCTCCGGATGCGCATGAACTTTCCGTAGGTGCGTACGGAGTCGGTAATCTGGTTGGCCAGCTCCCGCGTGGGCGTCAGCACGAGCACGCGCGGCCCCCTGGACTTGGCCTGCGCAGTTGACGGCGCGCTCAGGCGCTGGAGCGCAGGCAGGACGAATGCCGCGGTTTTCCCCGTGCCGGTCTGGGCCGAGGCGATCAGGTCGTGCCCGGCCAGAACCTCGGGGATGGCCTGCTCCTGGATGGGCGTGGGCTTGATGTAGCCGCAGAGACTTACGGCTTTGAGTATGGGTGATGCAAGCTTAAAATGTGAAAAAGACATTCTGCTCCTTTGGTTTCCTGCCCGGAAACACTCGCTCCGGCACGGAAATCGGTTCGGTTGGTGTGTGGGCCGCAGGGATATCCTGATGTCTATGACAAAAAAGACGGCGCCAGCACAAAATATGACCGGCATAACCACATCGTTCGCCAACCATAGGTGCTGATGCAATTTCAGAGTGGAAACTGAAAGCAAGATGGGTCAGTGATCGATGAACATGACAGGTGAATGGCGAGAGCCTTAAATGGATTCCGACAACGTCCTGCCAGGATGTTAAACTACAGTCGTGAGGCATTATACAGATTAAATCATAAATAGCAAGAAGTTTTTTATCTAATTTACACTCAGGGCCTGATTCCGTTGCGAAGCCGTTGCCCTCGCTGGTGCTCCCCGCTTCTCCAGACAAATTTTGGCTTCCCGGTTCTTATCTGTGCAGGAGTATTTTTCTGTGCGGCGGCCTTCTGCGGCCGGGCTGCTTTTCGGACCGGAGCCTGCTGCCTGGGCTGGCGGGCAAACTCGTTGTTCTTTCTGGGCGCCGGGACATTGTAGTCGAAGCCGGCCACGGTTCGGCGGTCGACCGGGCTGCCAAGGATCCGCTCAATGCCCCGCACCATATTCGTATCGTCACCGCTCACCAGGGTGTACGCATCGCCGCTTCGGGCGACACGGCCGGTCCGGCCGATGCGATGGATATAGGCATCGGTGGTGTTGGGGATGTCGTAGTTGATAACGTGAGAGATCTGGGTGACGTCGATCCCGCGCGCCGCGATGTCGGTCGCCACCAGGATCTGGTACGTGCCGTCACGGAAGCCGTCCAGCGCGGCCTGCCGCCGAGACTGCGAAAGGTTACCCTGCAGCGAGGCGGCCCGGTAGCCGGCCTTGGCCAGATGTTCCCCCAGACGCTTAGCGCGGTGCTTGGTGCGGGTGAACACCAGCACCGACTCGGTGTCGGTTTGGCGCAGAAGCTCAAGCAGCAAGGCCGTCTTGAGGTGCGGTTCGACCGGGTAGAGGGCGTGACTGACGGTGACCGCCGGGGCGGTCTTGCCCACCTGGACCGTAACCGGGTCGTTCAGGACCGACTGAGCCAGGCTCCGGATCTCATCGGGCATGGTGGCTGAAAAGAGCAGAGTCTGCCGCTTCCGGGGGAGGTGTTTCATGATCCGCCGGATGTCCGGCAGAAAACCCATGTCGAACATCTGGTCCGCCTCGTCGAGGACCAGCACTTCCAGACGGCTGAGATCAATGGTCCCCTGGCCGATGTGATCGAGAAGCCTGCCGGGGCAGGCCACGACGATCTCAGCGCCCTTTCTCAGTTTTTGCAGCTGTGGATTGATGTTCACGCCGCCGTAAATCGTGACGCTCCGGATGCGGGTATCCCGACCGAGCTTCCCGATGGCCTCGTGTGTCTGTTCGGCCAGCTCCCGGGTAGGAGCGACGACCAGGGCTCGGACGTGTCCCCGGCTTCCCTGCATCAACCGGTGCAGAATGGGCAGCACGAAGGCAGCGGTCTTGCCGGTTCCGGTCTGTGCCAGGCCCATGACGTCCCGCCCCTGCATGACCTTGGGAATAGCCTGCGCCTGGATCGGCGTCGGTGTGGCATAACCCGCGGCCTTGACCCCGGCCGCGACGTGGGGGTTTAACTCGAATGCGTTGAAATCCATAAACTCCTTCTTTCTTGTTCCATAAAAAAAGCCCCGGATGCATTCCGGGGCTCTACGATGATTTCGTTTTTTATCCAGGAACAGCGATTATGGAAACTACTGTAACAGCTTTGGGGCCATGCTGTCAAGCAGAATCGTCTAAGTGGTCCTGTTCGTAAATACGGTGGCATTCGAGGGTCGTAGGGCGGTCGGATCAAAGTTCCGCTCCTTGCGGTGTACCAGAGGGGTACGCCTCAGTCGCGCGCCTTGATGAGACCGCCCTACGACCCTCTCGGTACTTCACCATATTTACGAACAGGACCACTGAGGGATGATACGAGGGTGGGGAACCTGCGGCACTGCCCGCGCCGCGCTCTCTGCAGGACCCCCTTATTGGTCATGACTGTCTCTTCCCGATCTCAAATGCCTTCCCGATAAATCCGCCAATACCGTGATAGCTTCGGACTTCAGGATTGAAGATCATGGGACGAATTCTTTCGATCTCTTCATGATGCTCCCTCCTTCATGTTCGCTCTGTCTATCCCTGTTCAAACGATGCAAAAAAGCACGGCAAAAAAATGGCTGAGGCTCCCCGCCAGCACAAACAGATGCCAGATCCCATGGAAATGACGCACCCTCTTGTCCAGTGCATAAAAAACCACACCCGCCGTATAGAAGACCCCTCCCGACAGCAGCCAGACGAATCCCCATGGAGGCAAAGCCCGCAACAGGGGCCCGATCGCCATCAGGACGAGCCAGCCCATGAGAAGATAAATGACCACCGGCAGGACTCGGCGCCCCTTTTGGGGAAGCGAATCCAGCACGATCCCCAGGATTGCCAGTGCCCAGATCACACCGAATATTGACCAGCCCCAGGCGCCGCGAAGGGTAACCAGGGTGAACGGGGTATAGGTGCCGGCAATCAGGAGATAGATCGCGTGGTGATCAAGTGTGCGAAAGACCTTTTTTGCCTTCCCGCTCAGACTGTGGTAAAGCGCTGAAAACGCATACAGCAAAAAGAGGGCGGTTCCGTATATGCTGAAGCTTACGATCTTCCACACATCACCCTGACGAGAAGCCAGTACAACCAGGATCACCAGGCCGGCAAGCGCGGCCGCTGCGCCAATGAGGTGGCTGATGCTGTTAAAACGCTCTCCCTTATCCATTCACACCACACTTCGTAAATACCTTTCGGGTCCGGCCCCTCGCCATCCGCAACATGAACATGCCAAAGCCTAACAGCAGCATTTCGAATTGTCAACCATCTATAGCCCCGTTAGAAGTTTCAAAAGAAACAGGAAGGTTTCCCCATATTATTCTGTGATCACCTCATCCGGCAGTTCGTTGGTATCCCCGGGCGTAACCGGGAAATGTTTTGCAAGGAGGGCGCCGGCATCCTCCATGGCCTTGCAGAGGGCATCGCAGGAGCGGCCCTCTTTGACCCCCTGAGAGACGGTCCTTGCAAACGTATCCAGTCTCTCCTGCCCGATCTTTTCATGGATTCCCTGATCAGCAAGGACCCATACCTTTCGCTCCAGAAGCGAGAGAAAGAAGAGCACTGCTGTGCTCTTTTTTGTTTTATATAGCCCCTTTTCGTAAAATACCCGAAGCGCCATCTGTTCTACGGCGTGATCCTTCCTGCGGGCCCCTATGAATGCGGCCTTAACCGCAGGGATTTTTTTCACAAGGGTTCGTGAGGGGAAGAAGCATAAGAAGCTGAGCGGGATGAACCACCATAACGATGCATGAAAAAAGGAACCCGTCACCGCCAATGACAAGAGGCTCCCGATGAGCATACCGCCTATGGCCTCGGCTTCGAGATAGGGGTCGCTGCTGTCAAAGACCACAACGGCGACTTCGCCGATGGTCCGGGCTTCGATATCCATAGTAGTATTCCTGATCTTTTCTTTTTCTGTACTCGTGAAAAATTGATCCGCTTTGAAATGCTTCATCACCAACTCCCCGAGGAGCCGCCTCCTTCGAAGGACCCTCCCCCGCCGCTGAAGCCGCCGCCGCTCCCCCAGGACCCGCCTCCGCCGCCGTAGAATCCTCCGCCCGGCCGGAAACCGCCGGTCCCGAGAGGCCCCGTTGAAGAAAAAAGCATGGGAAGCAGCAGTCCTGCGGCTAAACCCAGGATGCCGAGAATCATGAGCAAAAAAAGACCGGAAACGGAAAAGGTAAGATACGCGAGAAGAGGCAGGCCTATGGCCCCTGATATCCCGCCCAGAAACCGGGAGATGCTTCCGAGAAAAAGAACGACAAAGAGGCCATACATGAGGAGCGTCGTGAATGGTCCGAAATCGTCGTGCTTCTGCGGGCGGTGATTTTCGTCCGCCTTGTATTCTCCTCTGACCGCGTCGATCAATGAAGAGACCCCTGCGACAAAACCTCCGTCAAAGTCTCCCCGTTTGAACCGAGGCTTGACCACGAGGTCAATGATCCTCCCGGCCATGAGATCGGTCAAACTTCCTTCGAGGCCGCGTCCGACCTCGATCCTCATCTTTCTATCCTCCTTTGAGACCACGAAGATGACGCCGTTGTCTCTCCCCTGCCGGCCGATCTTCCACGCCTCGGCGACCTTGATGCTGAATTCCTCGATCCCCTCCCCTTCAAGAGATGGGATGGTTAGAATGACGATCTGCGTCGAGTCCGTTTTTTCAAAAGAGATGAGCTCATTCTCCAGCTCAGCCCTGACTGAAGCAGAGATCATGCCGGCATCATCATTGACATGGCCCTGAAGTTTCGGCGCATCGAGCGCATGGGAAACAGAAGTCAGGACCACACATGAAAAGAGAATGATCAAAAAAGTCTGCTTCATGTCTCAGAATTTAACCTTCGGCGCCTTTTCAGCGCCCGCCTCAGCCTTGAATGGCTCTTTGAGTTTCAGGTGCAGAAGCAATGAATTGGTGAGGTTGTTCGGAAAGATCCGGATCGACGTATTAAACGCCTCTACTGCTTGATTGTAACGAGAGCGTGCAACATTGATCCTGTTTTCCGTGCCTTCGAGCTGGTGCTGAAGGTCCAGGAAGTTCTGGTTGGCCTTGAGGTCCGGGTAGTTCTCCACCACCACCATCAGTCTTGCAAGAGCGCTGCTCATGGAGGCCTGTGCCTCCTGAAATTGCGCAAAGGCCTGCGGGTCATTGAGCATGTCCTTGGACATCTGTATGCTCCCCACCCTGGCCCGTGCGTTTGTAATCTCCGTAAGGGTTTCCTTTTCATGTGCTGCGTATCCCTTGACGACCTCCACCAGATTCGGGATCAGATCACTCCTTCTCTGGTAGGCGGACTCCACGTCCCCCCATGCCGCCTTGACCGCCTCTTCATTCGCCTGGATCCGGTTGTAACCGCATCCCCCCATGCCGGCCAGTAGAGCGGCGAACAGAACAAAAAGTAAATACTTTTTCATGGCGCCCTCCATATGATTGAATAATTCCTATTTCTTCTCTTTAAATAATTTCATGAATTCGCCATAACCCTCTTTGTCCAGGTCTTCAACCGGGATGAACCGGAGTGCAGCGGAGTTGATGCAATAGCGAAGGCCTGCCGGAGCGGGTCCGTCATCAAAAATATGGCCGAGGTGTGAATCAGCCTCCCTGCTTCGGACCTCGGTGCGGACCGTAAAGAGCCTGGTATCTTTTCTCTCCACAATGTTCTCCGGCGCCAGCGGCTTGGTGAAACTCGGCCAGCCTGTGCCGGAATCATATTTATCTATAGAGCTGAAGAGGGGCTCGCCGGATACGATATCCACATATATCCCCGCCTTCTTGTTATCCCAGTACTCATTGGAAAAGGCCTGCTCGGTCCCCTCCTCCTGGGTGACCTTGTACTGCAGTGGTGTCAGTTTTTTCTTCAATTCACCCACCGCTGGTTTCCCTTGCTTTCTCTCCTTGCCCCAGATCTTCTCCAGAAACTGATCCCGACCCGAACGGCTCCGGTAGTACTTATACCGCAGCGGATTCTTCTTGTAGTAATCCTGATGATATTCTTCGGCCCTGTAAAAGGCGGGAGGAGGCAGGATCGGCGTCACAATGGGTTTGCCGTAAAGATTCTTCGCCTCCAGCTCCTTTCGCGACTGCTCGGCCAGCCTTTTCTGCTCTTCGTCATGGTAGAAGATGGCCGTGGAGTACTGTTTCCCCCGGTCCACAAACTGGCCGCCGGGATCTGTCGGATCGATCTGCCGCCAGAATAGATCGAGGAGGTCCTTGTAGGAAATCTTCTCCGGATCATAGACGATCTCCACAGCCTCCAAGTGGCCTCCGTCTGCATAGGTCTCATACGTCGGATCCTTGGTGGTCCCGCCGGTATAACCGGATGTGACTGAGATCACCCCTTCCAATGATTCAAAGGGTTTTTCCATGCACCAGAAGCATCCTCCTGCAAACGTCGCTTTTTGAAGTCCCTCACTCCCCTGGGAAGGACCGGCTTCCGCTTCCTGGGGATAAGGGGCGACCATCAATGTTAGAAACATGATCGCAAAATAGAAAAATGTATATTTCATGATGATTCACCTCATGCGAAGTCTTATATCAGTCCATTTTTCTCTTTTATTTTATCTTACAGACAGCAGATTCACAACCAGTGAATCGCGACCTCAATGCGTGCTCTCCGGGCTGCCGAAATTCAGGTCCACCTCTCCTTTGTATTCGAAGGGAAGCTTCAGCACGCTGTGCGCCAGACTGATGCTTCCGGAAAGGCGATAGCTCACCTTCTGCACATGCCCCGATGTCAGCCCGCTGAATTGTTGGAGGAGGCTTCCTACATCACTGATCACGTCCACATCCGCGAGTGCTTCGCCGAATGCCGGGATGGTGACCGGCTGCCGGCTCACGCCGCCGGCAAACTTCTTGCCGTTGATATGAAGCTGATAATTCATGCCGGAGATCGGAAGGGCAAAGCTGTTGGGATTTTGTATGCGAAGCTTCAGCCGGTAGCGCTGCTCAAAAAGGCCGATCTCTCGGACCTGCAGATCCGAGAGACTGACGTAAGGGGCCTGTGTCCGCATACGGATCCCGGCACATGCGGGCAGCAGGACCGATATAAGAACAGATAGGATCAGTAATCGAAGAAGCCTGTTTTTCACGGACATTGTTCTCTCTTCCTGATACACACACCGTGCAGCCAATGTTCTAATGATCCTGACCGGGATGCAGATCCGGATCGGGACGTTTCTGCTCTTTATTAGTAACTGATTATTATCGAATAGGAGGACAAAATGCAAGAAAATTTATTTTGTTAATTATCGTATGATATGATAATATCCGTTTGAGATCACTGGCATGACCTGTCCCCGCCGATTGCAGGAGCGAAGAGTTATGATCTATAAGGTGATCACGAAAAAGGAATTCAAGAAATTCATCAGCGGTCTCATCGAAGAGAATCAGACCATCGGGCCCAAGGCCGTGGACAAAGACAAGAATGGCCGGCCGGTTTACCAGTTCCGGCAGGTTTATTCCTTTGATGAAATGGATCTTGATTACGATGTGATCAACTATTCGATAAAAACCTTTTTCCTTCCATTCAGGGAGGAACTTTCCCGGTTCCGTTATACCGATCATGATTGGCAGCAGCAGATTGAATACCGCGTGAATCCGAGGGTGATCGTGGGCGTGCGCGCCTGCGACATCAACGGATTGGCCAAGCTGGACCGGGTCTTTATGAAGGGGAATTTCCCTTCACCCAGTTATATCGCGAGAAGAAAAAATACCTTTATCATCGGTATGGATCATGAACCTCTGGAAGACTGTTTCTGCAAGTCCCTGAACCAGGATGGGGTCCGTCACGGTTTCAACCTCTTCTGCACGGATATCGGGGATGCGTACTACCTCACGATCAACTCATCCAAGGCATTCAATTTTCTCAGGAATGTCAAGACCAGGGACCCCGGGAAAAACGATGATGGACAATATATCCAGAGACGCAAATATCTCAAGAAAAAATTCAAGACCCACGTGGAGGTCACCGGCCTTCCCGCCCTCATGGATATTGAATTCAAATCTGATATCTGGAAGAAATGGGGAAATAAGTGCCTCAACTGCGGGTCCTGCGCCATGGTCTGTCCCACGTGCTATTGCTACGGCGTGGAGGAGTCGATCGAGCCGAACCTCAAGAGTTCCAGCAAGGATCGTATCCAGTATTCCTGCACGATCGTGGACTTTTCAGAAGTGGCCGGAGGACACAATTTCAGGCCCCTGAAAGAAGACCGGCTGAAGTACAGATTCTACCACCACTACCGGGGCTTTGCAGAGAATGAAGATGCACAGATCTGTGTGGGCTGCAACCGGTGCGGCAGAGCCTGTCTGGCCGGGATCAATCCCAAAGACGTCATCAACGATCTGAGAATGGAGAGCGGAGAATGAACTACAGGATCCGAAAAGAAGATATTAATCTTGAACCGTTCATGGTGAAGCCGCCGCAATACAATCGGAAATCGATTGTGATGAAAACGGACCAGGTATACAAGTGCGAGATCACAAACATTGTCGAACTGACCCCCATGGAAAAGCTCTTTCATTTGAAAATACTCGACCCCGTGGAAAGAGAGATCTTCAATTTCCGGGCCGGTCAGTTTGTGATGGTGGAAGTCCCCGGTTTCGGAGAGATTCCCATTTCCATAGCCAGTTCTCCCAACAACAGGGAATTCATCGAGTTGTGCATACGAAAAGCCGGACGCACCACCCGGATCCTCCATAAGGCCGTCATCGGGTCGAAAGTCGGCATTCGCGGTCCTTTCGGCACGTCTTTCCCCATGGAGAAGATGGCAGGACACCATATTCTTCTGATCGCCGGCGGCCTTGGGCTCGCGCCGCTGAGAGCGCCCATATACTGGGTGAATGAACACCGCTCCGAATACAAAGACGTGCATATCCTTTACGGCGCCAAGGAGCCCTGGCAGATGCTCTTTACCTACCAGTATGAAGAATGGGTGAAAATCAGCCACATCAAGATGCATACGGTGGTGGAAAAAGCGGATAAGAACTGGACGGGGAAAACCGGACTGATCACAGACCTGTTTCAGGATGTCGCCATTGATCCGTCACGCACCTATGCCATTGTGTGCGGCCCGCCGGTCATGTTTAAATTCGTCTGCGATCACATGGATGACCTCGGTGTCCCCATGAACCAGATGTTCGTCTCCCTGGAGCGAAGGATGCACTGCGGTATGGGGAAATGCTGCCGGTGCATGGTGGGTTCGACCTTTACGTGCGTGGACGGGCCGGTCTTTGATTACTGGTCCGTGATGAACCTCAGAGAGGCCATTTAAGGAGGACCGCTTTGAAATATCTCGGCATTGAAACAGCCAAACCCAAAATCGGGGTCTTTGATTTTACGGGATGCGAGGGGTGCGAACTGCAGCTCCTGAACAAGGAAGAGACGCTCCCGGATTTTCTCTCCCTGATCGAGGTGGTCAATTTCAGAGAAGCCTCTTCCGACCAAAGCGACGACTATGACATCGCATTCGTGGAAGGCTCCATTTCCCGTGAGGATGAGATCACGAGGCTCAAACAGATCAGGGCCAATGCCGGGGTCCTGGTCGCCCTGGGGTCCTGCGCCTGCTTCGGAGGCGTCAACAAAATAAGAGAGAGATTTGATATCTCCGATGTGGTTCGGGAAGTCTACGGCAACCATGAGGTGGAGACGGGCGAGGTGAAAAGTGTCAAGGAGGTCGTGCCTGTGGACCTTGAGATTCCCGGATGCCCTGTTTCCAAGACCGAGGTGGAAAAAATCGTCATCGCCCTGGTGACCGGTTCGGAAATCAGGATCCCCAAGTATCCGGTCTGCGTGGAGTGCAGGCAGAAGATGAATATCTGCATGTTCGATTTCGGGACGATCTGCCTCGGCCCGCTGACGCTCGCCGGCTGCGGCGCCGTATGCATCGCCGGCAAGGTCGGCTGCCGGGGATGCCGCGGGCCGGCAGAAGATGCCAATTATGATTCGTTTATGGAAACCATGCTGAAGAAAGGCTATCCCCGTTCAGAGATTGAAGACAAAATCGCTTTCTTCAATGGGCTGGACGGAATCAGGACCGGCCATGTGGTTTCTCCGATACAGGAGAGGGTCCACTCCTTCAATGCCAAGAGAGGGGTGTGAGATATGAAAGTAAATATGAATGTGGATGTCCGCCATTTAACCCGTGTTGAAGGCCATGGCAATATCCATATCGAGGTCAAAGACGGAGCGCTTGTGCAGGCCAGATGGGAGGTGGTTGAAACACCCCGGTTCTTTGAAGCCATGCTCCGGGGGGTATCGCACAATGACGCCCCGGTCCTCACCTCGCGTATCTGCGGGATCTGTTCCATCGGTCATACCCTTGCCAGCCTGAGGGCCGTGGAACAGGCCATGGGGATCACAATTCCCAAAACCGCTTTGAAGCTGAGGCTTCTGGCAAAGCATGGGGAGACCCTGCAGAGCCACTTTCTCCATCTCTTCTTTCTGGCGGCCCCGGATTTTTTGAATGCCGGGAGCGTGGCGCCGCTCATGGAATCCCATCCCGAACTGATGGCCGGGGTGATCCGGCTCAGGGGCATGGCCAACACCCTGTGCGACCTGATCGCCGGCCGCACCACGCATCCTGTCAGCCTGGTCGTGGGGGGCGTGAGCAAGGCCCCGGAAAAGGCCCGGTTGATGGATCTGCGAAAGGCCATAGAGCAAAGAATGGAAGACGCGATGGCCGGATTTGAATTCTTCAAGACGGTCACCATCCCGGACTTTACAAGGGAAACCGAGTTCGTTTCGCTGAAAGGGGACAATAAATATCCCTGGATCGGCGGTGATCTCATCTCATCCGACGGCGTGATCAAGGGCGAAAGGGACTATCTGGCCATGACCAATGAGTACAAAGTGGATTTTTCCACGTCCAAATTCACGAAGCTGAGCAGAGACTCCTTTGCTGTGGGCGCCCTGGCCCGGATCAATAACAACCATCTGTTTCTCCGTGATCAAGCAAAGGATATCGCCCATGCATTGGGCCTGGAGCCGGTCAGCCACAATCCTTTCATGCAAAATGCAGCTCAACTCGCCGAGTGCTTCCATGTGATGGAGGACTCCATCGAGATCATCAATGAACTCCTTGACGGCAGCATGGATGAGATCCGCACCGATTATGAAGTCCGTTCAGGCGAAGGGGTGGGCGCCGTGGAGGTCCCGAGAGGAATCCTCTTTCACCACTACGTGATCGACGACAAGGGATTGATCACCAAAGCGAACTGCATCATCCCGACCACGCAGAACAACGCCAACATCCATTATGACCTGAATGCGCTTGTGGCGCAGGAAACCGGGAAAGGCACGGAGAGCCCGGATATCACCAGGCTGTGTGAAATGCTGGTGCGGGCCTATGACCCCTGCATCTCCTGTTCCGTTCATTGATCCTGTCGATGTTCATTTTAAATCGAACAACGCTGTCAAGCGTACACTCGCATGCATTTTCAAGGCAAACTCATCCTCCGGGAAGTCCCCTTGACGGCCCGTGAGATAATCTGTTCGATGATGTCATCCTGCTCGATCAGTTCTTCTTTGCGTCTCTTCGGCAGTTTCTTGATTTTGTCTTCGACTCTCAGCGCAAGGCCCCTGGCGCCGATCACCTTCCGAAACACCAACTGCAGCGGGCCTCTCCCCCGTAGGTATTTTGCGCCCTTGTCATCGTTCCGATCATGTTCTGCAAAACGTCGGGATACGTCCGTCGAGATCCCTGTGTACAGAGTTCCATCTCTACACCGCACCAAATAGACGGACCATGGAGTCATAGCCGAGCCTGACTTAAGACATGATGCTTGCCCTCGACCTGCACCGTAGCGGCCTGGGGGCCGGACTCCCCGGATTCTTCTTCAAACCGGACCTCGGCGCCGATTTCCAGCCGGTCGAAATCCTCGTTCATGACGCTGTTCCTGTGGAAATAAATATCCCTGCCGTCCGGCGTCTCGATCCTCCCGTAGTCTTCTTCAGGAAACAGCGCCGAAATCCTCCCGGAGGGAGCTGTCTCGTGGACCTTCACATCCCCCCTCCGCCGCCTGACGTAATCCTCCAGCTTGCGGCAGGCTGCATCGAAGGCTTCCTTCATGGCGACGTAGACATCCTCCCGTGCCCTGTTCTTCTCCGGCAACCGGTTGATGACGAGTTCTCCGTCCCGGAGGGTCATGTCGATCTTGACGTTGTAGAGGATACCCTTATGCCGGCGCTTGTGCGGCGCTTCGACGACCACCCGGCAGCTGATGATGTCATTGTTGAACCGCTCCAGCTTCTTGGCCCGCTCCCGGATCTTGGCCTCCACGGCCTCGGATGGATCGACGTTTCGAAAAGTGATCTTCAGGGGAATTTCCATAGGCATAACCTCCATGTCCCTTCGGCTGTTTTTATGAAAATTCTTTAAGAATAATTTATCGTAACTCCCGATATATTTCAACTGCCTTATGGATATATGTAAATAGTTCTTGACATTCAAATATGCCTGTGGTTAAATATGGATGTATATCTAGGTTGTGCAGATTAATTATGGCAAATGAATAGTAAAAAATAGACCGCACAGACTTTTAGATCTGGGCGGTTTTTTATTATCCGGGAACCGGTTAAACTGCACGTTCAAACAATGGTTTCAAATGAAACAGAAGGAGCAACAAAATGGCAGAAGGCACAGTAAAATGGTTCAACGACGGCAAGGGTTTCGGCTTCATCTCTCAGGACGGTGGTCCGGATGTATTCGTGCATTTTTCTGAGATTCAGGATGAAGGATTCAAGAGCCTTGCAGAAGGCCAGAGGGTTCGTTTCGATGTGACTCAGGGAACCAAAGGGCCTCAAGCCGTAAAAGTTTCCAAGATGTAATGCCATCATGCGCATGCATGGATGAACCTAAAGCTCCGCGGTCAGCCGCGGAGTTTTTTTTATCCTAATCGGATTTCCGCTTCAGGATCTTCCACAACTTCTTCCTAAGTGGTCCTGTTCGTAAATAGGGTGACGTACCGGCTTGTACTCGGTTTACCGGTAGAGGGTCGTAGGGTGGTCTCATCTCCGCGCGCGACTGAGGCGTCCCCCTCTGGTACACCGCAAGAAGCGCAACTTTGATCCGGCCGCCCTACGGCACCTGTCTGCCATGGCACAGGCAGGCTCGAATGCCACCGTATTTACGAATAGGGCCAGTGATTTCTCCACCCGCAGAGCGGGTGGCATCAGGAAGCCCCCCAGAGGGGGGTTTTGACCCAAGATAAGCTCCGTTGCCAAACAAAACGCCATGCTGTACCGCAACAGAATCAGAACTAAATATGGGGACAAAACCATGCTCAAACCAGTGAAACAGGAAGAATCGGGATATTTTGAAGAAAAATATGCAGAGCAGGATTTTGGGAAGGTAAGGAGATGTTGAAGGGCGGGCAAGGGTGGAATACCCTGTGATCGCTATGGATTGATCAGCGATCTCCCCCGCCCAGCACTCTATGTAATACCTCACCGACTTCTTTTACCTCATAAGGTTTTACGATCACATCACTAAAGCCGTAATTCCTGAAATCCGCCATGACCGGATCATTTGAATATCCGCTTGAGACAATGGCTTTCACTTGAGGGTCTATCTCCAGGAGTTTCTTTATCGTCTCTTTCCCTCCCATCCCTCCTGGAATGGTCAAGTCCATGATGACCACATCGAAGGCCTGCCCGGTTCCCATGAGAGCTTGATACGATTCAATCGCTTCTCTGCCATCCTTGGCAAAGGAAACCTCATAGCCTATTCGGCCTAACATCGCTCCCGCAACCTTCCTGACGATCTCTTCGTCATCCATGACAAGAATTTTTCCTCCCCCGTTCATGAGAACTCCTGCCTCTTTCTTTTTTGTTAAGATTTTGTCATCCGGAGATGCAGGGAGATAGAAGTAAAAGGTGGCCCCCACATCGGGTCCCGATTCCACTCCGATATAGCCGTCGTGTTTCTTGACGATGGAATGGACCGTGGCGAGACCGAGACCGTTCCCCTTCTGTTTGGTGGTAAAATAGGGGTCGTATATCTTTGCAAGATGTTTTTCCGGAATGCCGCAACCCTGGTCTTTAATGGTGATCTTGACATACTCGCCCGCTTTCAAGGGAAGGGCATCTCCAGGCTTGACCGAGGTATTTTCAGCACGCACCGAGATTTCCCCTCCTTCGGGCATGGCCTGGTCTGCATTAATAATCAGGTTGTTGATCACCTGACTGATCTGCCCCTCATCGACACAGACAGGATAGAGGTCTTCCGGAATAGAAAACACACAACGCACATTGGATCCCCTCAGAACAAATCTCGTTGTATCCCTGATCAAGTCAGAGATCGAGGCGGCCTTCTTAACCGGCGCTCCGCCCCTGGAGAAGGTCAGCAATTGCTGGGTTAGATCCTTGGCCCGAAGAGACGCATTTTCCGCCTCTGTCAGAAGTTCAATAACGTTTTCTCCCTTTTCTGCAAATACCTTTGCAAGATTGACATTACCCAGAATGGCGGTCAGCAGGTTGTTGAAGTCATGGGCGATGCCCCCTGCAAGGAGGCCTACGGATTCAAGTTTCTGGGTCCTGAGAAGTTCTTCCTGCATCTTCCTCTGTTCGGTCACGTCATGGAAAGCCAGAACCACTCCGGTGATGTTGCTCTCCTGATCACGAATCGGGGCGGCAATCTTGTCGATCATTCTTTCTGTCCCGTCCCTGGCAATCAGT
>MNYV01000112.1 GCA_001873285.1 Nitrospirae bacterium CG2_30_53_67 | reverse complement strand
AACGGTTCACCCCGTTAGAGGCCTTAAGGCCTCTAACGGGGTGAACTTGAGTGAGACCTTCCATACTTAGTGGTCCTGTTCGTAAATATGGTAACGTACCGAGAGGGTCGTAGGGTGGTCTCATCAAGGCGCGCGACTGAGGTGTACCCACTGTGGTACGCCGCAAGGAGCGGAACGCAGATGAGGCCGCCCTACGGCACTCGAATGCGACCGTATTTACGAATAGGGCCACTTAGTCGGAAATTTTGGGTATGATTTTCGGCTTGTATCCCAGGATGGGGTCAATCACAGGCGCATAGCCGGCAGGAACCGGGAAGGGGAACGTCACGATCTCATAAACACCGGAGAGTTCCCTGAGGACGAAATATCCGATTCCTATAAAGAAACCGGAAACGTAACCATAGGAACTGTCGGTGTCAATGGACCTTTTGATGGACTGCTTTGGAATCTCCACCACACCGAAGGCGGTATTGAGGACCCCGCGGCCCAGTTTATCAACGGCAAGCACCAGGTTGTTGGGCGGGTAATCGTTGCTGTTAATCAAGGTGACGGCATTCTGATTGTCGTCTGCAAACAATGAAGCGGAAAGCCCAAATGAGATCATCATACATGAAAAAAAAATCATGAACCATTTCATAGAGTTATCCTCCTATTGATCAGGTTGTTGATTAAGTCCATAGTTATTGTATATGGAATTCCTATGATTGTAAACTAATTTTTTTATGAGTGAAAAAAGGGAAACGAATGGCTCCTGATCAAGAAAAAAGACGACCCTTCCATTGATCCATGGACGCTCAAGTCCGAGATGACTCAAGAGAGAATTCGTCTTCTCAAGGAGAAGATCCTGCCCTGCGATTCAGTTTCCTGAATATAGAGGCGCCGTCAATCCTCTACATAATATCTTTCATAGTGACCATCAATGTACCTGCCGGAACGGTCATAATGTCCAGGAATCCAGACGGATTCCCAGTAACCGCTCTCCATCTGGCGTTCCGAATAGTATTGTTTTCTATAATGTCGGGTTTCAGGCGGGTAGCAGGGTGGGGGGGCAGGCCGGTATTCATAAATCACGGTCGGCGCAGGGTAGACATAGGCCGGTTGCGAATATCCGTAACCTGCCGGACGGTTGAACAGGTGGTCCAGAACCATATAGGAGGCGGCTCCGATGGCGATTCCCTGCCAACGGTGACGGCTTCTTTCGCCTGCTTCTGCCGGTGATAGGACTGAAAGACTGAGAAAGCTGATCAGCATAGCGGGAATCATCCATTTTTTCATAAAGGTCTCCTTTCCTTTTATTTTTTTCAAATAGATCTTTTTTGTTCCCTTTTGTCTATCCTTTATCCTTATGCCTATAATAACGATCAAAAGAACTTTTTATTCACCGGGGACCTTTTTCCTGCATTCGGAATTCATAAACCATTGAAAGGCGTTTAAGACTAAGCTGTGTGTGATCTCCCCATTCTGAATGAGTTCGGAAATCTTTTCCAATGGGATCAGGCAGACATCAATATCCTCTCCAATGTCCAGTTTTTGTTCACCGATCCGGCAGACGTTCCTGGCAAAGAACGTATAGCACCGGTTGTTCATGAAGGCCGGGTTGGGATGAGCCATCCCCAGGGAGAAGATCTCATCGCTGTCATACCCGGTCTCCTCACACATCTCACGCCTCGCCGCTTTGAGCGGGGAGCCGTCTGAAGAATCCACCAGCCCTCCGGGAATCTCAAGGGTAAAAGAACGAATCCCGGCCCGAAATTGACGGATCATCACCACGTGATGGTCGGAGGTCAGGGGGATGATGTTGACCCAGTCCATGGTCTGGAGGATATAAAAAGGGTACTGGTCCCCGGTTCTGGGGGAGATATAGGTCTCCCGCATGAGATCAAAGATACGGAAGTGCTGGATGCATTCGCTTCGGATCGGTTTCCATTCGCGTAACATATTTTTTACTCTATCATGTTTCGGTCCGGTAATAAAGCGCTTTTTCAACAGGGAATCAGGAGGTGAAAAACATGGATTGACAGGAATATTATTGCTGAAGTATCATAAAGTTACAAGGAAGCGCATCCGGTCATGATCTTCTGTTCTTAACGTTCCAAACGTCTATCACCGCGATGGCCCGGGGATGTTCATCCGAATGAGGGGTGCAAGAGACGAAATGACAGTCAAGATCGGAATTATTGATGATGATCAGGGGAGTGTTCAAGCCCTCAGTGAATATGCCGTGACCCTCGGCTATGAGGTGGTTTCCGCACGGGACGGGGAGGAGGGTTTTCAGCTCTTTACCCGGGAAAGGCCGGACATCCTTCTTCTGGACGGGCTCCTTCCTAAACTTCACGGTTTTGACCTGTGCAGGAAGATTAAGGAAATGCCGGAAGGCAAAGAAACCCCGATCCTCCTCATCTCCGGCGTCTACAAAGGGCACAAGTACCGAATGCAGTCCTCCAAGGAATATCTCGCTGACGGTTATTTTGAAAAACCTCTAAATGTCCAGAATCTTTTTACCCGCATCGAGGATCTGACGGGGAATCGGGCCGATGCAGGTGAAGGACTCAACACGGCCCGGCTTCACTTCAAAAAATTAAAAGACGGGACCATTCTACGTCTCCTGCACACGCTATACGGTGAGAACAGAACCGGAATTCTCTACCTGGAAAAAGGGAATATACGGAAATCAATCTATTTCAAGGATGGTTATATCTCCTTTGCCGTCTCCAACCAGAAAGAGGAGCGCCTCGGAGAACTCCTTCTATCCGATCACAAAATCTCGCCTATGCAATACAGTGAAATCTCTCAGACCATGAAAGAGACGGGAAAACGTCTCGGTTTGCTCCTGCTCGAATCGGGCAGGATAGATGCCGCCACGCTGGAGACGTATTTGCAAAGGCAGTTAACCAACATCCTTCACAGCGTCTTCACCTGGAATTCCGGGTATTACGATTTTGTCCCGTCCACGGATCATGATGAGTATATCACACTGAAAGCGGCTCCTGCACAGGTCATCATCCGAGGAGTGCAAAAGACCTATACGGCGGAGATGCTGGAACGCCATTTCCCTGAGATTCATACCGTATTCGTCCTCTCTTCCGACCCCCGTTTCCGTTTTCAGAATATCCAACTGAATGAAAAGGAAGAAAAGATCCTCTCTCTGGTGGATGGAAGCCGTTCGGTGGAGGAGATCGTCCATCAGGCGCAGCTCCCATCGGTTATGGTCAGGAAGTTCCTCTATGCGCTTTTTTTATGCCGGATCATCCATAAAAAAGGCGCAGAAGAGATGACAGAAGACGATGTGGATCTCATGGCCGGTCATGGCGCCGAGCCCTTGATGGATGAGGACCAAAGATCGTCCATCCTGAGGAAATATATCCAGGTGCAGTCACAGAACCCCTACGAGATCCTTGAAATTTCAAAGACAAAAGATAAGAAACTGATCAAACAGGGCTTCATGAAAATGGCCAAGACCTACCATCCGGACCGTTATTTTCACAAGCTGGATGATAAATATAACGACTATATCAAGGTAATCTTCCAGAGGATCAACCAAGTTTATCAGGAACTCCTTCAGAATATATCAAAAACAGAAAAGGAGACCTTGAAAGCCGCCCCTTCGGATCCGTGTCTCAGAGAGCCGCCGAAAGATGAAAGTATATCCCGGGCAGAGCATTTCTTCGAGAAGGGGATGGCCCTTTCCCGGCAGGGCGACCTTGAAGGGGCTCAGAATGCCTTGATTTCAGCCATCCAGGTCCATCCCAAAGAGACCGAATATCATATCCAACTGGGGCTGATATTCATGGAAGGCGCGGATGAACAGCCGGACCGGTTGGATCTGGCGGAGAGCGCCTTTAACTATGCCATGAACCTCTCATCCCGTGATGCCCGGCCGTTTTTCTATCTGGGATGCGTGTACAAGGTCAGGGACGATACCGACCGGTCAGAGCAGATGTTCTCCCGGGCGCTGGAGAGAGACCCGAAATATATTGAGGCGATGAGGGAAATCCGCCTGATCCACCTGCGCAAGAAAAAGAGTATCAAACAGATCTTACAAGAGATGATCGGTATCCAATAGGTCCCGAACTTGCATTTTCTTTCTTCACAAAGTATAATACCATCCATAAAAATGCGGTAGTATTCCAAGGGGAGGATATATGAGAGGGCGTACGTCCTGCATAGGAATGCTGCTCTTTATCTTGACCATGGATGTAGGAGGGGATGCTATGGGATTTGAAATCAAAAGTCCGGCGTTCCGGCAAGAAGGGATGATCCCATCCGGATTCACATGCGACGGGGAGGATGTCTCACCTGGGCTGACCTGGTCGGACCCGCCCAAAGGAACCCGGTCGTTTGCGTTGATCTGCGATGACCCGGACGCTCCCATGGGAACCTGGGTGCACTGGGTTGTCTATAATATCCCGCCGGACAAGCGGGGTCTTGAAGAGGGCTTCCCGATGGATGAAAAACTGCCGGATGGCACGATTCAGGGAATGACGGATTTCCGGAAGGTCGGGTACGGCGGGCCCTGCCCGCCCGGAGGCACGCACCGGTACTACTTCAAGCTTTATGCGCTGGATACCGTCCTCTCCCTTTCTCCTAACGCTGCAAAGAAGGAACTTCTTGAGGCCATGAAAGGCCATCAGCTTGCTGAAGCCCAACTCATGGGCCGCTACAAACGCAAATAGGATTTTTTTCATGTCATCTTTACGCAAGAAGATACTTATTCCCATTCTGTTTCTGCTCGGCCTGTTGCTGATTTTCATGCTGCAGAAACATCCCGGAAGCGATATGGTGAGCATAGAACCGGGCAAATCCGCTCCGGATTTCATGATCAAGGATCTTAAAGGAAACGCAGTGCGTCTATCGGATTTTCGGGGCAAACTCATTTTCCTGAATTTTTGGGCCACATGGTGTCCTCCGTGCAGGGAAGAGATGCCTTCCATAGAGGATCTTTACCGGTCCATGCAGGGCCGGCCGTTTCAAATCCTGGCGGCGAGCGTTGATGATGATCCGAGCCAGGTGGAGGGCTTCCGGAAATTCGGAGGTTATACCTTTCCCATGTTTATGGATCAGAGACAAGAGGCGGCGGCCCTATACAGAACCACCGGTGTCCCTGAGACGTTCCTCATCGGTCCGGATGGAACCCTTCTCTACAAAGTCATTGGGCCTCGGGACTGGACGGATCCCCAAATAACCGGGGTCTTCGAGCAGATCCTTTCTAAAATAAATACGAATCGTCAACCCTAAGGGCCTTTCTGTGTACCGGCGGCAAACCCTGTTCAATCGCTGTTCCCGGCGCCTTTGAAAATTACCCGAAAACAAGCATGAAATAGGCTTTCCTAAATGACGGCGCAAGGAAGAAAGGGACTGCCGGCACTTACAACCTTCCTATTTATTTGGGAAAACATATTATTTTATTCTTGACAGAAGAAAGGGCTCCATGCTAAGTTATTATTAAATAAGTGAATATCTGTTCCATCCTTCAAGACTTGATTTTCAGTAAGGCGATAAAACCGCTTCGAGAAAAAATGCTGGAGGGAGAAATGACAAAGGCAGAACTGGTGGAGACTGTCGTTGAGAACATAAATGGTTTAACGAAGAAGCAGACTGAAGTCATTGTGAACACGATATTTGACAGTATAAAAGACGCCCTGGCACGCGGCGACAAAGTGGAACTGAGGGGTTTCGGAAGTTTCAAGATTCGCGAAAGACGATCCAGGGATGGCCGCAACCCCAAGACCGGCGATCTGGTCCAAGTCCCTTCCAAGAGAGTCCCTTTTTTCAAGGCAGGGAAAGAACTCAAGGTTCGTGTAGACAGTTGATTCCAAATCATTAAAAAGATTTGCAAATTTTAAACAAGCCTCCAAAGAGACCCGGTCATGGATCGGGTTTTTTAATTTATGGTATTATAATATTCTATATTGAATTCTTTTTTCTTGACTCCCTAAAATAATCATGTTAATAATTGATCAATTTTCATACAGTTGAATTTTGTTTTTCAGGGAGGATGATTGTGGGATCAGATAAAATCGTCGTTTTAAATGATCAAAATTTTAAGGAGGAGATCAAATCCTCCCAAGTGCCTATCTTGGTTGATTTCTGGGCCGAATGGTGTGCGCCATGCCGGATGATTGCTCCCATGCTGGAGGAGATCGCCGAGGAGTATAATGAAAAACTGAAGATTGGAAAACTCAATGTCGATCAGAACCGAACCATTGCCGCGCAATATGGGGTGATGTCTATCCCGACGTTGATTCTTTTTAAGGATGGTGAGATGGTGGAACAGATGATCGGCGCCCAACCCAAAGAAAATCTGCTCAAGATTATAAAGTCGGCGCTTTAGGTTTCCTTCCCAAGTGAGGAGATATCCAATGGACTACGAGAATGCAGCGGAGCTGCTCAAGATCATGGGGCATCCAACCAGGTTAAGGATTCTGATGCACTTAAAAAACGAGAACAAGTGTGTTAAAAATATATGGGAGAGTTTGTCTCTTCCGCAAGCCAATGTTTCTCAGCATCTCATCCTGATGAAGAACAAGGGTATTCTTAATTCCGAAAGAAAGGGTTCACAGATTTGTTATTTCCTGAATAACAAAAGTGTGATGAACATCCTCAAATACCTTGAGGGCGGGAGCGACGGCCTGAATCCATAAAGGCCGCCCCAAGCGCTTTCCCCTTCATCAGGCCTTCATTCCAAATTCTATTGTCCACCCCTGACCAATATGTTATAGTAACTTTTCTTATTTTCAGCAGAGAAGACGTATGTCTTGTCCGCATATCTTTTTAAATATTTGTTTCATGCAATCGTTTTCCTGATCCAGCTCGAATAGAAGAGTCAACATGAGAAGACATAAGGGAATTGCCAGAGCGGCCGGGATCATCGGCGCCTCTACGCTCATGAGCCGGATCATGGGGTACGTCCGGGATATGGTCATGAGCGGCCTTTTCGGCGCAGGCATGATGACGGATGCCTATATCGCAGCCTTCCGGATTCCGAATTATTTGATCAGGATCTTCGGAGAAGGGACTCTGAATGCGTCCTTCGTCCCTGTCTTTACGGAGACCCTGAACCGGAAAGGACGGGAGCATGCATGGGATCTGGCGAATGTCGTGATCACGGTGATCTTCACCATCCTATCATTGTTTGTGATCCTCGGTATGATCTTCACACCAGGCCTGGTCAAGGCCATTACGCCCGGATTTACCAAGGACCCCATGCAGTTCAACCTTACGGTTCTCCTGACCAGGATCATCTTTCCGGTGGCGGTTTTTGTGGGGCTTTCCGCTGCATCCATGGGGATCCTGAACTCGTTGAACCACTTCGGATCACCGGCCATCGCCCCATCTTTTTTCAACCTCATGATTATCTTATCCGCGCTCTTTCTGAGCCCGCATCTCCCGGTCCCGATCACGAGTCTCGCCATCGGGGTCCTGATGGGAGGACTCCTGCAGATATCGGTACAGGTCCCCTTCCTGATCAGAAAGGGGTTCAGGTTCAGGTACCGGCTCGATCTTGCCCATCAGGGGATGCGGAAGATTTTCAGCTTAATGGTCCCCGGCGTCATCGGCCAAAGCGTCCTGCAGATTAATCTCTTCATAGGGAATCTGCTGGCTTCCTTTCTTCCCGCGGGAAGCATCACCTATCTTTTTTTTGCAGACCGGCTTGTACAGTTTCCACTCGCCGTATTCGGGTTTTCTGCGGCCACGGCCATGCTTCCCGCTCTCTCCGTTCATGCCTCCAATAAAAATATCCCGGAGATGGTGGAAACCCTTTCAAAAGCCATGAGGATGGTCCTCTTTCTGATGATCCCCTCCATGATCGGGCTTCTGGTCCTGAAGACGCCGATCGTGAATACCCTCTTTCAAAGGGGGAGTTTCGGGGCGGCTGCCACTCAGGGGACGGCATCCGCCTTGATGTTTTATTCATTAGGGCTTTGGGCGTTTGCCGAGGTCCGCATGGTCGCACAGACCTTCTACGCCGTGCAGGATACCTGGACTCCCATGAAAGTAGCGGCCCTTTCGCTCCTGGTCAACCTTCTCCTGAGTCTGTTTTTGATGAGGTATCTTCAGCATTCAGGACTTGCCCTGGCCAATTCCCTTTCTTCCATGCTCAATGTATCGGTGCTGATCTGGATCTTAAGGAGGCGGATCGGACCTCTTCAAGGGAGGATGATTTTCCGTTCCGTTATAAAAATCTTCTCGGCCTCGCTGGTGATGGGGATATTTGCCTATTACGGCGCCTACCATGGCGTGGAGGGAAACCTGTGGTTATCATCCGGCCATGCCCTGAAAAAAATATTTTACCTGGGAAGGGGAATCCTCATGGGTGTCGCATCCTATGTCATCCTGTGTACGGCCTTGAAGGTGGAAGAGTTCGAAGTCATGCGGAAATGGATATTCAAGATTCCTGCGGAAGGAAAGAGTAAGGTCTCATAAACCTGTGATGAAAAGAAAGAGAACTTCAAAAAGAACGGCCGGAAGATCTCAAAAAAATCGTGGACGATTCTGGATATCCTGGTGGGTTTTTCTGGGGCTTCTGGTCTCAGCCATATCGGTTCTTCTTTATCTTGAAATTTATCGTGAAAGACTCCAGCAATGGATCCACCCCGTGCCCGAAAAGGAGGAGCCCGGGAGGGCTGCTTCCGAACTGGACAAGGCCGGCCGTCTTTTTGACGAGCATTGCCGGTCTGTTTTTGAAAAAGCGGGGATGGATTCCCAGTTCATCATGATCCGGCAGCATCCGGAAGGCCTGGGCGGCGGGACATTTATTTTCAAACGTTACGAAGTCCGGATCACTGTAAAAGATAAAATATCCGAGCTGGAAAGAGCATTGGATCTTGCGGCCGGAAGCCTGCCGGGGGCCACCATGCTGATCCGGAAGGAGATATCCGGCGGGGAGGAACGCACAACCCTGAGTCTTAGGATGCGGGAACGGGTGATCCGCCAGGTAGTCCTGATTCCTCAGGGAGAGGCTGTCTTCCAACCCTCTCCCTCTCCGGCGCCTTTCAGGGTGGCCATTATCGTTGATGATATCGGCCTCAGCCTTGTGCCGGTCAAGATGCTGTTATCCCTGGACCAGCCGATCACCTTCTCGATCATCCCGGGGCTGCAACATTCCTTGGATGCCGCCGGCTTGATCCATGAAAAAAAAAGAGAGATCATGCTTCATATTCCCATGGAGCCTTTGAATTATCCCCGGAAGAATCCCGGAGACCGATCGCTTACGGTCAGCATGGACCCCGAAGAAATCAGGAGACGTGTGGGTGAACTGATCCAAGAGGTCCCCTATCTTTCCGGGGTGAATAACCATATGGGATCCCGATTCACCCAGGATCGTGGACGCATGTCCGTGGTGCTTGAAGAACTCAAAAAAAGGAACCTCTTCTTTATAGACAGTCTGACCGTAAAGAATTCCACGGCCTATGATGAATCTCTGCGTCTCGGCGTCAAGTCCGGCAGGCGGGACATCTTCCTCGATAATCTTGATCATGAAGAATCGGTCATCCAACAGATCGACCAGTTGATCCGGCTGGCTAAACGCAGGGGTTATGCCATTGCCATTTGTCATCCCAAGGAGAGCACCATCAAGGCGCTGAAGGATTCCATGGAAAAGTTCCGTTCTCAGGGAGTCGAAATCGTGCCGGTCTCCGAACTGATCGGTGTTTCCTGAAAGGGTTCATCAGATGCTTTGCCTCGGTATAGAGACATCCTGCGATGAGACCTCGGCAGCCGTGGTCGAGGATGGAAGGAAGATCCGGTCCAACATCATCGCCTCACAGACGGAGATACACGGAAAATATGGCGGCGTGGTCCCGGAAATCGCGTCCAGACATCATGTGGAACAGATCTCGCAGGTGGTGGACCTTGCTCTTGAAGAGTCCGGCGCCAAGCTGAATCAAATCGACCTGATCGGGGTAACCTACGGGCCCGGTCTGGTGGGCGCCCTGTTGGTGGGGCTCTCTTTTGCAAAGGCCATGGCCTTTGCCTGCGGGATCCCCTTGGTCGGCGTGAACCACATCCAGGGTCACATCCATGCCGTCTCTCTCGAGGCCGAGGTCCCCTATCCTTTTCTCAGCCTGGTGGTTTCCGGCGGTCATACCGAACTGATCCATGTCAGGGAATTCGGCGATTATACCCTCTTGGGAAAAACAAGGGATGATGCCGTAGGCGAGGCATTCGACAAGACAGCTAAAATCATGGGACTGGGTTACCCCGGCGGGCCGGTCCTCGATGCCCTGGCCGAGAAAGGGAATCCCCATTTTGTGGAATTTCCAAGATCCATGCTCTCTCCCGGGTCCTTGGATTTCAGCTTCAGCGGTCTTAAGACCGCGGTTTTAAACTTTCTCTTAAAAAACGGGTGGGGCCCCGAAGGGGAGGAAGCCGCCGGGCTGCAGGAGCGCCTATCGGACATCGCAGCCTCTTTTCAGGAGGCGGCGGTTCAGGTCCTGGTTGACAAGGCGATGACGGCCCTTGAGACGTATGGATTTGAGCGCATGGTCCTCTCCGGTGGTGTGGCATCCAACCGCCGTCTAAGAGAACGGTTGAAACAGGAGTTGGAAAAGAGGGGCGCCGGGTTTTTTGTCCCCTCTCCGATTCTCTGCACGGATAATGCGGCGATGATTGCCTCGGCTGCCGCCCAGTCCTTCAAAATGGGCCATAAGGACGGTCTGGACTTGAATGCATCAGCCGGCCTCTCCCTCGGGCATGTTTCAGACTCAGAGGATACGAGGAGTTGACAGGGAGCGCATTTTCAACGTACACTATCGAAAATGAAAATTAAAGATCTTGATCTGGGGTTAGGGTTGGCGGCGGCGCCGATAGCAGGGGTGAGTGACCTTGCCTTTCGTCTTTTAGCAAGACGAAACGGCGCAGATCTGGTTTTTACCGAGATGATTTCATCCGCGTCCCTGACCCGGAATCCCGGCCTGAATGCACGGCATATCATGACCGATGATGAGGAAAGGCCGGTTGCGGCGCAGATCTTCGGGGCGGATCCGGATGAGATGGCCCGCGCCGCTTCGATACTTTCAGAGAAAGGTTTTGATCTGATCGATATTAATATCGGCTGTCCCGTAAGGAAGGTGATCCGTTCAGGCGCCGGGTCAGCCCTGCTGCGGGACATCCGTCAGGCATGGAAGGTGATCCATGCCGTGGTTCATGCCACCCATCTGCCGGTGACCGTCAAGACTCGTTCAGGCTGGGACCAGGAGAGCCTGTGTGCCGTGGATCTTGCCCTTGCCGCAGAGGATGCGGGCGCCGCGGCATTGACCCTCCACCCCAGGACAAAATCCCAGGCGTTCTGCGGCCGTTCCGATTGGGAGATCATCCGGAAGGTCAAGGCGTCCTTGAAAATTCCGGTGATAGGCAACGGGGATATCAAGGTCCCGGAGGATGGTGAGAGGATGTTCAGGGAGACCCATTGCGACGGAATCATGATCGGGCGTGCGGCCATGGGAAATCCATGGATCTTCAGCAGCCTGCGTTCACTCCTTCTATACGGAAAGGCGGACCCGCGTCCTGATCCGGAAACCATTAAACAGACCCTGCTCATGCATCTCAAAATGGAAGTGGAACTCAAAGGGGGAAAAGGCGTTCCCTACATGAGAAAGTTTGCGGGCTGGTATTCAAGAGGACTTCCCGGGTCGGCCGAATTTCGGAACCGGATCCATCGCGTGGAACATGATGAGGAATTCCGCAGGCTGGTTAAAGAATATTTTGATTCCGTGAAGAATAGGATATGGGCTGATCGGGCCGCTCCATGAATAAAAAGGAGAAAAGACCGGACGGGTTCAGCCGTCCGGCACGGCAGGTTCAGGAGTATTATGACAATATCCTCTCCAGTCTGATCGACGGGATCGTTGTGGTGGACCAGGATTTTTGTATCACGACATTCAGCGCAACCGCGGAGCAGATGACGGGAATCCAGACCGGATCCGTTCAAGGAAAGAGGCTCTCGGAAATCTTCGAAGAGGAATCCGGAATCCATACCCTGGCCAGGAAAACCATCCTGACGGGGAGGAGTTATTCAGACTCCAATTTTTCCATACACGGATATTTCGGCGATCGCCGTGATATCGGATTGGCCACGTCTCCGCTGATCGATTACAAGGGCGCGTCGATCGGCGTGGTGATTGTCTTCAGGGACCTCTCACAGGTCAAGTCACTGGAAGAACGCCTTCGAAAGGGTGAACGCCTGGCCTCTCTCGGCATCCTCGCCGCCGGCATGGCGCATGAGATCAAGAATCCTCTGGGCGGAATCCGGGGGGCCGCTCAGCTCCTTTGCAAAGAGATGGGTGAAGGACATCTCCTGCAGGAGTACACGGATGTGATCATCCGGGAGGCGGATCGATTGAATAAGATCGTACAGGGACTGCTCGATTTTTCAAGACCGACTGAGTTAAGGCTTCGTCCCACGAATCTCCATCAGGTCCTGGAACGGGTCGCATCCCTGGTTCAGATGGAATCCCCATCCGGAAAGGTCGGTATTGTCCGGCGCTTTGATCCGAGTCTCCCCCTTATCAAGGCGGACCCTGACCCCTTAAGCCAGGTCTTTCTGAACTTGTTTAAAAACGGGATCGATGCCATGGGAGGGGAGGGCGTCCTTTCTCTCACCACACGGATGCTCCCCGGATACCGGATGCAGGATGGAGGGCATGAAAAAAAGGGGATGATCTCCGTGGATATCGAGGATAGAGGATGCGGGATCGGCCCGGAGGAGATCGAGAAGATATTCGATCCTTTTTATACCCGCAAGGCCGGAGGCGTGGGCCTGGGACTTTCGATCAGCCATAGGATCATCGAGGAACATGGAGGCAAGATTGAGGTCACGAGCGCTCCGGGCAAGGGGACGTGTTTCCATGTCTGTCTGCCGGTCGTCATCCCGATGAAGGACGGGTGACCGGGTCCGATCTTTCAGGATCTGCTCTGAACGCGGTAAAGAAAGGCGCTTATGATTGAAAAAAAGATTCTGGTGATCGACGATGATGAAAGCATGCGCTGGGTGATCAAAAAGGCCCTGGAAAAGGAAGGATACCAGGCCGACGTTTCATCGAATGCAGAGGAGGGGATGAAGCGGCTGGACAAGGAGAAATTCCCCCTCGTGATCCTGGACATCCTGATGCCCGGCATGAGCGGACTGGAATGCCTCAAGGAGATCCGCCGGAGGGATGCGAAATCACTCGCCATCGTCATGACGGCCCAGGCGACCATGCAGAACGCCATTGAGGCCATGAAGCAGGGCGCCTTTGATTACCTGACCAAGCCCTTCGATATGGAGGCATTAAACATCATCGTTTCAAAGGCATGGCGGGTCCTTGAGTTGAATGATGAATTGCAGGTCCTGAAAGAAGAGATTCGTGAAAAATTCGAGTCCGTAACCGTGGTAGGGGAGAGCGC
Organism: Nitrospirae bacterium CG2_30_53_67; assembly: GCA_001873285.1. Lineage (NCBI taxonomy): Bacteria > Pseudomonadati > Nitrospirota > Nitrospirae bacterium CG2_30_53_67. The sequence goes on along the minus strand of MNYV01000112.1, from coordinate 4,096 downwards.
GAAGATGCAGGAGATCTTCAAGACCATCGGACGGATTGCCGAACGGGATGTCACGGTCCTGCTGACCGGAGAAAGCGGCACAGGCAAGGAAGTGATTGCCAGGGCGCTTCATTATAACAGCCGCCGTTTCGGAAAGCCGTTCATCCCCGTGAATCTTGCGGCCATCCCTGGAAATCTTCTCGAGTCTGAACTTTTCGGCCATGAGAAAGGGGCTTTTACCGGAGCGGTTGCGCAGAAAACAGGTAAGTTTGAACAGGCGCACGGAGGGACCATCTTCCTTGATGAAATCGGCGATTTAGAGAAAAATCTGCAGACCAAACTTCTCCGTGTTCTTCAGGAGAAGGAGATCGAGCGGGTCGGAGGGAGCGGTCCGATCCCCGTGGACGTCAGAATCCTGGCAGCCACAAACAGCAACCTTGAGAAAAGAGTCAAGGAAGGGCTTTTCCGTGATGACCTCTTCTTCCGTTTGAACGTGGTCCCCATCCATATCCCTCCACTCAGGGAACACAAAGAGGATATCCCGCTCCTGCTGAAGTTTTTTATGGAGAGAGGGAGAAAGGAACTGGGGTCTCAGGTGACCGGATACGCCGAGGATACCTTGAATGGCCTGATTGATTACGACTGGCCCGGCAACGTCCGGGAACTTGAAAACATGGTGAAACGGGCTTTGGTGATGACCAGCGGCAAGAATCTGACCCCGGATTCATTCCCATCTCTTATCCCGGATCCATCCGGCGCGGAGCAGGATCTGAGGAAGAGCTTCGATCTTTGTATCCAGAACAACCTTCATGAGTTTGTCCATCGGATGATTCAGGCCGATGCAGAAGGAATACTCAAACAGGTGATGGAGCGCATTGAGACGCCGATGCTTGAGATGGTATTGAAAGAGGTCGGGGGAAACCAGATCAAGGCCTCACGGATACTCGGGATCAACCGGAACACATTGCGCAAGAAGATCAAGGCATATGATATTCATATCAGAGACCATAAGAGCGGCAGAGGATGACCATCCCTGCATGGCAATCTGTTTTCCCTTGACAAGTTCATGGCGGGTTGTTATATTATACTGCATTTTTTACCGCCTTGCAAGTGATGTTCATCTTAAAAATATATTTTTTAAATTTCAAGGGGGAGGAGAACAAATGACTAAAGCAGAATTGATTGAAGCGATGGCCGCCGACGCGAATGTCAGCAAGACCTCAGCCGGGAAGAGTCTGGATTCCCTGATCACGAATATATCCAAGGCCCTTAAAAAGGGTGAAAAGGTGACGCTCATGGGATTCGGCACCTTTTCAGTGGCCAAGAGAAAGGCGCGTGACGGGAGAAATCCGAGGACCGGTGAGATGATCAAGATTAAAGCAAGAAAAGTCGCTAAGTTCTCGCCGGGCAAGGAACTGCGTGAATCCATCTGAGGCTGCAGCCCGAAAGCAGACCTTTTAATGGTCGGATCAGACCGATTCAAAGGGCTCGGGAGTCATTTTGACCCTCATTTCACGTGGAAAGTGCGTGAGAACGCATTATTTTTGTCTTGACAAAATCTTGTAAAATCAATTAAATTACCTTGATAAAAAGATCATAAAGGCGGTTAGCTCAGTTGGTTAGAGCGCCACGTTGACATCGTGGAGGTCGCTGGTTCAACTCCAGTACCGCCTACCATAAGGAATGAATCAAATCCGGGGAATATTTGTGAAATAATCATGATAGGGGGGCGTCACAACGGATCGTACTTGGATGTGATGCCCTTTTTCTATTTCTATCCTGTGGAACATACGATGGGAAAAGAGAAAGTCAGAGTTCGTATCGGCAACATGGACGGCATGGAAGTGGATGCGGGAACAGAGATCTCAAAGGTTCTGGAGCGATTGGATCCTGACGTCAAGAAAAATACCGCGGCCGTGATATGCAACGGGAAAGCGGCGGATCTTTGTGTTCGGATCTCAGAGCCCTGTGAAATAGAGACCATTCTTATGGAATCTCCGGAGGGTGAGGAGATATTGAGGCATACCTCGTCGCATATCATGGCCCAGTCCGTGAAAGAGCTCTTTCCGGATACCCGGCTCGCCATCGGCCCCACCATAGAGAACGGGTTCTATTATGATTTCGATACGGCAAAGCCGTTCACCCCGGAGGATTTGGATAAAATCACGGAACGGATGCAGGAGATCATACGAAGGGCCTATCCGGTGGTCAGGATGGAAATGACCCCGGGTGAAGCCATCTCGTTTTTTGAGAAGAGGCGCGAACCCTACAAGGTGGAGCTGATTCGGAATCTGATGAATGAATCCACGGTCTCGCTCTATGCCCAAGGGGATTTCGTGGACCTCTGCCGCGGGCCTCATCTTCCCAATACGTCCATGCTGAAGCACTTCAAGCTCTTGAATGTGGCCGGAGCGTATTGGAGAGGAGACGAGAGGAACCCCATGCTCCAGCGGATTTACGGAACCTCTTTTGCACGGGAGGAAAGACTCCGGAACCACTTGAAAATGATCGAGGAGGCCGAAAAGAGAGACCACCGGCGGCTTGGCCGGGAACTCGATCTTTTCGAGATCAACGAGACCGTCGGGGCCGGCCTGATCCTGTACCATCCGAAAGGGGCCATGCTCCGGTGGATCCTGGAGGATTTTGAGAAGTCCGAACACCTGAAGAGAGGTTATTTGCCGGTCATCGGGCCTCAGATCTTAAAGAGCGATGTATGGCGGATCTCAGGCCACTATGACTACTACAAGGAAAACATGTATTTCACTGAGATCGAGGGGAAAGAATATGGGATCAAACCCATGAACTGCCCGGCCCACATGATGATTTTCAAGTCCAAGACACGAAGTTACCGTGACCTCCCGATCCGGTTCTTCGAACTCGGGATGGTCCACCGGCATGAAAAGACCGGTGTGCTGCACGGTCTGCTCAGGGTCAGAGGGTTTACCCAGGACGATGCCCATATCTTTTGTCTCCCCGAACAGATGACCGGCGAGATCATCGGAATCATGGATTTCGTGCGGGACGTCATGAAGATTTTCGGATTCGAGTACACCCTGGAGATCAGCACCCGTCCGGAAAAATCCATCGGATCCGACGAGGACTGGGAGCGGGCCACCCGGGCGCTCATGGATGCGCTGAAAGAGCGCCGGCTTGCCTACACGATCAATGAGGGAGACGGGGCATTCTACGGTCCCAAGATTGATGTCAAGATCAAAGACGCGATCGGACGGAGCTGGCAATGCGCCACGATCCAGTGTGATTTCACCCTTCCTGAACGATTCAAACTCCGTTATGCGGGGCAGGACGGCACGGAACACAGGCCGGTCATGCTCCACCGGGTGATTCTGGGATCGCTGGAACGTTTCATGGCCGTGCTCATCGAACATTATGCAGGAAGGTTTCCTGTCTGGCTGGCGCCGGTACAGGCTGTGGTGATCAATATCACGGACAAACATCTCCCTTACGCCGCCGAGGTCAAAGAGAAATTCGTCAAGGCCGGGATCCGCACCGATCTGGACGCGAGAAATGAGAAGATGGGATACAAAATCCGGGAGGCGCAGGTCCAGAAAGTCCCCTACATGATCATTGTAGGGGAACGGGAGATGGAGGCATCGAAGATCTCACTACGATCCAGGGACCGGGGAGATCTGGGGACAAAGGACATCGAATCTTCTATTCAAGACATCCGGAAGGAAATAGAAGAGAAGCGCATACCGGAAGAGACCGTCGAGCGGGTGTGATCTTTTTGTCCGGGAATGGGATATTGCCGGTGGGTCATCTCCAAAAGAGCGGGTGAAAACATAAGGGTTCAAGGGGTCAAGTGAAGTGCTTTTCAAGACTTGAGGGTCCGAGGGGTCAAGGATTCAAGGGGTCAAGTGAAGTGCTGAAAACATCAAGGGTCAAGGGTTCCAGTGTTTTTTTCTGGAGATTTTGATTGCATTTCAGTATCTCACTTGACCCCTTGACCCCTGGAATCCTTGACCCCTTCTTACCCACTATATGGCCGAGGGCTCGTAGAGGAGAAGAACCTTAATTTATTGAAGGAGGTGATTGTATAAAAAAAAGAGACAACCAGAAAGAGCGGGTGAATCAGGATATCCGGGCGCCGGAGGTCCGT
>MNYV01000111.1 GCA_001873285.1 Nitrospirae bacterium CG2_30_53_67 | reverse complement strand
TGATATCCAGAAGGATCAGATCAGGCCTCTCTTTCAAGACCTCCTTGAGGGCCGTCTCACCGGTCTCAGCCGTCCGTACGTAATACCCTTCCATTTCCAGCATGTCGGAAAGGAGTTCCAGATTGTTCCTGTTGTCGTCCACGACCAGAATGTTGGAAACGATCTGCATAAACCCCTCAGCCCTCTCCTGCAATCCGTGCCGCGTGCCGCCGGCACGTTTCAATCATCAACCTCCGGCAAAGCCGGAGGCTTGACATTTGCCGGCCCCTCAAAGAGGCCTATTCGCAAACGGTTAAAAACACCCTCCCTTAACCCCTCCCCTCCTCCCCTTACTACAAGGGGAGGTTCCCCCTCTTATTTTAAGAGGGGGCAAGGGGGAGTTAGGGGTAAAGCATTTCGGTTCACTGCATACTCCCGGAATGGCCGAACTCTAAGAGTCCCCCGGCAGAGCCGGGGGTTTACCCTTATTCAATCATGCGGACGGATCTTCCGCAACCGGCCTTTTCCCCGGCCCAGCCGAAGGCAGGGTGAATGAGAAGATGCTCCCTTTCCCCGGTTCGCTCTGGACCCGGATCATCCCTCCATGCACCTCCACCAGCCTCTTGCTGATAAAAAGACCGAGCCCCGACCCTCTTTCCTCCGGCTTTTTGTGTTCATTGAGCTGTCGGAACTGGTCGAAGATGATCTCATGGTTCTTCTGATCAATCCCGATGCCGGTATCCTCCACGTGTATCTCCACCATCTCTTTTGCATCGCCGTCGCCCCTGACGCTGAGGACATTCGCCCGGACCGTAACCCTTCCGTTGTCCGCCGTAAACTTGATCGCGTTGCTGATCAGGTTGATCAGGACCTCCCTGATCCGGACCTCATCGGCAAGCACGAACGGGATATCCGGGGGAATATCGTGGTCCACCGTCAGCACACGGCCCATAAGAATGGGCTCCACGCTGACCATAGAGGACAAGACGACCTTTCTCACGCTCACCGGGCTGATTTTCAGCAGGAGCCTGCCGACCTCAAGATGGGAAAGATCAAGGAGATCATTTAAGATATGCATCAGGTGCTGGGCGTTCTCATAGACCTTCCTCAGGCTCTTCTGCTGCTGCTCGTTCATGTACCCGTAATTCCCCTTCAGCAGCATGTTGGTGTAGCCCAGGATCGAGTTCATGGGGGTCCTAAGCTCGTGAGAGATATTGGCCAGAAACTCGGACTTGCGCTTATCCGCCTCCCGTATCCGGATGTTGGCCTCGGCAAGCTCCCGGTTCTGCCGTTCCAGCTCCCTGCTCTTTTCAATGAGTTCCTGCGTCCTCTGCAGGATCATCTCTTCAAGCCGCCGGTTCAATGCTTCCAGCTCATCGTGCCGCGCGTCGAGTCCCATCTCCGACCTCCCCGCCGACCGTCATCTCCGGAATCCGGACCGTGGGCTGCGCATCCGCGACCGGCGCCCCCTGTCCGTCCTTGCCGCAGGTCCCGACCGCATACCCCAGATCGTTCCCGACCCGGTCAATCTGCATCAGAACGGCCGGTCCGTTCCCTGTCAGGGTCGCCCCCCTCACCGGTTCTCCGATCCGGCCATTTTCAATCCGATACCCCTCCCCTACCTCAAAGACAAAATCTCCGTTGACCGTGTTCACCTGTCCTCCCCCCATACGGACGACAAAGAGTCCTGAGGCCGTGGCCCGTATAATCTCCTCAGGGTCCTCACGCCCGGGCAGGATCATCGTATTGGTCATCCGGGGGATCGGACGGCAGCGGAAGGACTCCCGCCTTCCGTTCCCTGTGGATGCAGCCCCGTCCTTCATGGCGGACAGACGGTCATAGAGGTATCCCTTGAGCACGCCCTGCTCGATCAAGACCGTGCGCCGGGACGGAGTCCCTTCATCGTCAAACCGGAAAGAGCCTCTTTTATAAGGAACCGTGGAATCGTCCACCACGGAGATCGTGGGCGATGCAATACAATCTCCCACTCGGCCGCTGTAAACCGAGAGCCTCTGCTGAACCAGATCGGCCTCGAGACCGTGCCCCACCGCCTCGTGGATCATGGTCCCCCCGGCCCTGGAGGAAAGAACCACGGGCATCCTGCCTGCAGTCGCAGGAGAGGCGAAAAGCATGAGAACGGCCCGGACCGCCGCGCGCCGGGCGGCCTCTTCCAGGGGCTCGGCCTGGAAGAGTTCATATCCCACAGCGCCTCCCAGGGTTTCCGCCCCCGTCTGGATCAGGTTCCCGTCCCCGGCCACAGCCTGAACATGCGCAAGAAGGTAGACTCGCTCATCCTCGGCCAGTTCGCCCAATGAATTGGCGATCAAAACCTCCTTGCGGCCGTCTAAGATCAGCACCTTGGACTGGCGGATCCGCGGATCAACCCTTCTCACGGCGGCATCGGCGGAGAGCGCCAGATCGACTTTGGCCCGGATCGGAACCGAAACAGGATCGGTCAAGACCGGCATCTCAAAAGGGGGCGTCTTAGAAACCAGTGGGATGACCTTTTCCGCGGCTCCTCGCTGAACGGCCCGGCTGACCATGCCCGCCATCTCCATCAGGGATCGGGGAGAGGTCTCGTTGGAGTAGGCATAGACGGTCCGCAGGCCGGAAATAACCCTAAGCCCCACGCCTCTGCTGCTCCCCGTGATGACCTTTTCTATCTTTTGGTCCTCAAGGATCACAGAAGAATGACCGCCGTTTTCAAAATAGCATTCTGCGAAATCCCCACCCCTGCTCAGGGCCTTTTTCAGGATGCCGGGGATTTTTTCTTTGGGGAATATCATGGCCTGAAACCTTAGCGGCCCTATTCGTAAATACAGTCGCATTCGAGGGCCGTAGGGCGGTCTCATCGGCGTTCCGCTCCTTGCGACGTACCACAGGGGGTACGTCTCAGTCACGCCCCTTGATGAAACCACCCTATGACCCTCTACCGGTAAACCGAGTACAAGTCGGTACGTTACCATATTTACGAACAGGACCACTTCGAGCGAGCAGCGACCCTCAACATCTCTCAGGAAATAAGGCGTTCGGCGATCTGAACGGCATTCAAGGCGGCGCCTTTCCGGAGATTGTCCGAAACAATCCACAGGTTGAGCCCGTTCTCTATGGATTCGTCTTCCCGTATCCTTCCGACAAAGGTCTCGTCCTTGCCGGCCGCGTCGATGGCCATGGGGTAGATATGGTTTGCCGGATCGTCCAGCACACAGACTCCTTCGGCATACGCCAGCAATTCCCTCGCCTGGCCGGCCGTAATCTTCTTTTCGGTCTGGATATTGACCGATTCGGAATGACAGCGGAAGACCGGAACCCGGACCGTGGTCGCCGTAACACCGATGCTGTCGTCTTCCAGAATCTTTCTCGTCTCGTTCACCATCTTCATCTCTTCTTTGGAATAACCGTTCGGAAGAAATACGTCGATGTGCGGCAGACAGTTGAAGGCGATCTGATGGGGATAGACCTTGTGGACGACTTCCCTGAAAGAGAGCAGGGAACGGGTCTGATCCAAAAGTTCATCCATGGCCTTCTGCCCCGTGCCGGAGACCGCCTGGAACGTGGTCACCACGATCCTTCGGATCTTCGCCACGTCATGGATCGGCTTCAAGGCAACAACCATCTGGATGGTGGAGCAGTTGGGATTGGCGATGATCCCATGGTGGCGCGCCAGGGCCGGCGCATTCACCTCCGGAACCACCAGAGGGATATCGGGATCCGTACGGAATGCGCTGCTGTTATCCACGACCACGGCCCCGCTTTTTACGGCGATGGGCGCGAATTGAAGACTCCTGGATGCTCCGGCGGAAAAAAGAGCAAGATCCACCCCTTCAAACGAGGTCTCTTTCAACTCCTCCACATCATGATCCCTGCCCTTAAAGGAAAGCGTTTTCCCTATGGACCTCGAGGAAGCCAGAAGACGCAGATCGCCCACCGGAAATTTCCTCTCATCGAGGATGGAGATCATCTCGTTGCCTACGGCGCCGGTTGCACCCACAACGGCAACATGATACCGGTCTTTCTTTTGCATGAACGCTCCTGTGACACTATTAATAATTCATTAAAATCATGGTAAAATAGGCTCTTACAGACATCATGGTCCGCTTTTATCAAGATATCGAATCGAGTGGGATGATCATACTTTCTTCAGACACGGAGTGTCAAGAGGATAAAAACTGCGGGGTCTGCGACAAAAATGCCTGTCCTCCGACTGGATCGGGGGATCGGAGGACAGGCCCGACCGGACAATCCACCCTTCGACAGGCTCAGGGTGACAATTGTCATGGTGAGCTTGTCGAACCATGGATTCCCCGATCGAGCCTGCCCTCGACTACGATCGGGGGTCGGGGAATGACGCTGCCAGAGAAATATTTACCCATAAATTTGCCGCACACCCAAAACTGCGGGGATTTAAAAACAAGTGGTCCTGTTCGTAAATATGGTGACGTACCGAGAGGGTCGTAGGGCGGTTTCATTAAAGCGCGCGACTGAGGCGTACCCCTTTGGTACACCGCAAGGAGCGAAACTTTGATCCGACCGCCCCCCTACGGCACTCGAATGCCACCGTATTTACGAATAGGGCCACTAAGTCTCTTTCCCTTCGGTCTCCTCCGGAACATCCTCCAATTCCAGATTGAAATCGGTCTCATGATCCGAAAGATCAATCGTCCTTTCGTATGAAGACGGTTTCTCGTCAGGCCCCTTGTCTTCTTTGTAACCCATAGGAATGGCGGTTTCCTCTTTTGCAAACGAAGCATTCTCAAACTGATCCTTTAACGGATCCGTTTCTTCTTCTGAAGACGATCCTCCCTTTTTCTCGGGTTCGGGAAGGGAGAACTGCGTCTTATGGTCCAATGCCAGGGTCGTTTCTGAACCCGAAGCGGACTGAGGGTCCCTGTTGCGCGGCGTGCTGATCAGGTCCTCATAACGGACAGGCTCCTTCTTGAAAGGGGACTTCTGCCCGTATTCCTCCTGGGGCAGCCCTTTCTTGGATTCCGTGACCCCCTTGCCCGATGCGGTCATGCCCGCTTTTCGTTTCTTAACGAAAAACAGGGCCGCGGGAACGGAAACAGATAGAAGGCCGGCCACGGATAACAAGACCATCCAGAACCTGTGCCTCTTCTTTGCCTCCAATTCCTGAAGCTTCTTTTTTTTCAGTTCCTGTTCCTTTTTCGCCTTGGCCTTGGCCTCTGATTCGGAAACCAATTGGGCCAGGCGGTTTTCGAGACCCCGCCGGTAGGCGCTCTGCGGATAGTCGTGCAGGTAGGTCTCGATATCGGGGATGTTCACGCTTTGTTTGACGGCGTCGTATTTAATGATCTCCACGGCCTTCCGTGCCGCCCTTGAGAACTTTCCTTCAGGATAGATTTCAAGATACTCCTGAAACTGATCCAATTGATTGATGACGACGGCTTCCTGAAAAACCAGATCTTCGGCCCTCTCCTTGGCCTCCTGAAGGAAGGCGCTTTGGGGATTTCTCCTGATATAGTCGAGATAGGCCTGGGCCGAATGGATCTGTTTGACCTTTTCAAATGTCAACGCGCTGATCCGGTCACGCGCATCGGCAACGAGTGAACTCTGGGGATATTTCCTCAGGAACTGCTCATAGGCATCTATGGTATGGACCCCCTGTGCTTCATCGAATGCAACCATATCAGGCGTGATGATCCGTTCCACGTCCTCACCCGGGATACCCACGATCCCCCCATAGCTCTGATACTTCACCATCTCATTTTCCCGCCAGAAATTCTCTACCTTGATCCGGCGCCCATCCTTGAGAACGATCAGGGTCTCAGCGTGTCCGCCCGCAGGGAAAAAAAGAAGAATAAGGGAAACCGCAACGATGAAGATGCCGATAAAACTTTTGACAGCACGCATAGGAAATCACTCATTGGATATGACGTTGTGAATCAAGACCTCTGCCATCCTGTTTTTTATTATATTATATAATGATCCCTGTATAAAGGCAACAGATGAAAACAAAGGGCCCATCAAGAAGCGGCCTTTCAGTCCAGGTCTGCCGGCCTTTGGAAACTCTTAAGAGTTCTGACCGGATCTAAACCGGAATTTTCCAAACGTTCCAAAAATATTGACAATCCAACTGGAATTTCATAAAATGAATGAAGAATAAATATTTGATATTTTTAAGGTTTTTCAACACGTTCCTGACGGGATCCGCCATGCTGATCGGCCACGAGATTCTTGTTGCAGAGAGTGACGCACAAACACTTCGGATCGTGAAAGAGGCCCTGCTCCAGAACGGCTTCGTGATTCACTTTGCGCACAGTTTTGAACTCGCCATGCAGTTGACCGTCAAGAACAAGCCCGACCTGATCCTTTCCGAGATCAACCTTGCGGATATGGATGGAAGGGAGTTCATGCGGATGGTCCGGAAGACGCCTGAAATCTCGAACACCCCTTTCATCTTCCTGACCTCCAGGACCTTGATCCATGACAAGATCTCCACCCTGGAGGCAGGGGCCGACGATTACATCACAAAACCTTTCAACGAGAACGAACTCATCGCCAGAATCAAGGCGGTCCTGCGGAGAACCAACCTTTCCAGTATTTCCACCCTGACCAAGGATGACGGCATCAAGGGGAACCTGAAAGATATCCATCTGATCGACCTGATACAGCTTCTGGACATGGGAAGAAAGACGGCCGTCATTCAGATCGAAGGTGAAGGCAAGGAAGGAAGGGTCTACTTCGAGGGTGGAGAAGTGATCCATGCCGTGTGCGGGAGGCTCTTCGGCAAGGAGGCCCTCTTCGATCTCCTCTCGATACAGGATGGAATCTTCATCATTCATCACCATATCACATCGAAGATCCGGTCCATCCATCTCTCTCCGACCAACCTGGTCATGGAAGCCATGTGCTGGCTGGACGAAAACAAGATCTCCATGGCCAACAACACCCAGGGCAAGACCGCATCGGCTGCCCCCGGCAGGTTGCTTCATAGCGAGGGGATCAAGGAACTCTTCGAAAAAGGGGTCATTGAAGAGCACCGCAAACCCTGACTCTCTCAACGGGACCTATGAAACAGAGAAAGAAAATCGCCATCGTCGGAGGAAATAAGCAGGCATTGGGCCTCCTTCCGCTCCTTGAGAAAGACCCGACTGTCCAGGTCAAGCTGATTGTGGAACCCAACAAGGACGCCATGATCTACAAGCTCGATGAACTCGGGTTCCGGCTGGCGCAAAAGTATGACATCCGAATCTGCTCTGAATGGAAAGACCTCCTGTCGGAAGACGGCCTCGGCATCATCATCGACGCCTCTTCGGATCCTCAGGCACGGGCCTTCCTGGAAAAACAGGAATTCAAGTCCGTGGAGATCATCAGCGCTCTCAGCGCGCGCCTTCTCTGGGAATACAAGGGAAAAGAGGAGGAGAAAATCCCTGAGGGAGGCAGCAGGTATTCCAAGCTCCTCACAAGCTTAAACGAGATCGTGGAAGCGGTCAACCTCACCACGGACAGAAAACAGGTGACCTCCCTGATCCTGAAGGTGGCCATCGAATCCACCGGGGCCGACAACGGCTCACTCATGCTGCTGGACCCCATGGAAAATGTCTTGAAGGTTGAAGTGGCCATGGGAATCCCTGCGGAAGTGATCCCCAGCATCCGATGCAAGCTTGGGGAGGGGGTCGCCGGCAAGGTGGCCCTGGAAGGTAAGCCTCTGCTCCTCTCCGGCAAGGCGGACGACAGCGTCTTCAAGATCCTGCGCGAGCGTGAGGAGATCAAATCGGCGCTTTGTGTTCCCCTGACCATCAACGGTTCGACGGTAGGCGTCCTGAATCTCAACAACCTGAAAAGCATTGACGGTTTCACCGGCGAGGACCTCTCCTTCATCTCGAAGCTGGCCGCCTTCGATGCAGAGATCCTGCTCAAGTCCCAGGAGTACCAAGTCCTCAAGGAGAATGCGCAAACCTTTGTGATCTGGAAGGAGCTCAACCAGATTCTCAACTCTCAGGATCCGCTCGATGAACGCTTAAGCAGAGTCTGCAAGACCATTTCAGAACATTTTCAGAAAAGCGTCTGCTCCATTTATCTCTTTGACAAGAACACCAAGGAACTGGCGCTGAAGGCAACCAGTCTCAGAAACTTCACGGCATCGGACCATTACAGGATACTGCTGGACGAAGGCATAGACGGCTGGGCGGCGAAAGAGCAGGAAGTGGTGATCCTCAAGGAGCACCCGAGCCTGGATTCCAAGGCGAAAAAGGCGTTCATGTCCATCCCCCTGGTTTCGGAAGGCCAGATCACCGGCGTCATGAACATCCAGGTGATTTCGCCCAGGGGTCTTGCCGAGGACGAGGAGTCCCTGCTCCGTGAGATCGGATGGAATCTCTCCGATACCGTCAAGAGCGCGCAGAAGGAAGACAGCGCAAACCTGCGGGCGACGAAGATTGAGGCCATCAACGAAGCCGGGATCAACATCCTCTCCATCATTGATCTTAACAAGCTCATGGAGTTGATTCCCCCCTCAGCGGCCATGATCATGGATGCGGACGGCTGCATCCTTCGTCTTCGGGAGAAAGGCGGGGAGATGAAGATCCGCTCGACCTACTCCATGTGGGAGGAGGAAATCCGTGACAAGATCATGGAACTGGACAAGGAGATCTCATCAGAGGCCGAGCAGACGAAGGGGCCTGTTCATATCCTGGACCTGAGAGAGAAAAAAGGTTACGAAAGATTCGGCAGGGTGGTCAAGTCCGTGATCGCCCTCCCCGTCATGGGGAACGGGATCGTCCAGGGGGTCCTCTCCATCTATGACAAGATCCCCAAGGGCTCCTTCCACGCGACCTCCTTCGGCGACGAGGATATGGAGATCTTTAAAAAATTCGTCCTCTACGTGGAGAAGGCCCTGGTCAATGCCCGGGGGAGCGACCAGTCCAGGATCTTCCTGAACTACGACAAGCTCACCGGCCTCCCCAATGAAACCGCCTTCCATAAAGAGATTGAAAACGAGATCAACCGCTCTAAGCGATACAAGAGGGGATTCATTCTCCTGACCCTCTGCTGGAGCTATCAGAAACCGGGCATCGAACAGTACGACGTGGAGATGCGGAACAACATTCTCATCGAGGTCTGCGACATCCTTAAGGAAAAGATCCGGGAATACGACACCCTGGCCCGCACCGGCCCGTTGAAATTCAGCATCCTTTTCCCGGAGTCTGTAGAGCAGATCCGAGATCTCAGCATCAGGCTGATCCGTGCGATCCGCAAAAAAAAGAAACAGCCGGGGTCCGCCCTGTCCGCCGTGGAACTGAACTTCAAACTGGGGTACGCCCTCTACCCCGAAGACGGCGCCGATCTGGATACCATCCTCCACCAGGCCAACCGGCTTCGCCTCGGATCGAGAAACTGAAACCCGCCTATCCTCTGTGTCCCTATTCCCCTATCGGAAACAAGAGAAGATCGGTCTAATTGGTTGCGAGACATGAAAAGGGTTGCGTCCCCTTTGTTCCCTCCCCTTTGTCCCCTTTGTTCCTAAAAGACTCTGGAAAAAAAGGCTGCATAGATCATTATAGTGCATAAGCACGAATTAACGGTCCAGACAGCCCAGAACAACAACTGTGGGGGTCGTCCGCGTGTTTGACAGAGCAGAAGTAACAAAGGAATAGTAACCACATTGATAGCAAGGAAGGAAAATTCTATCGGTTTGAGGTTGCTCCATGATTGCATGCGTCTCATGTTGGTAAAGTAAATACCGAGAAGAATCAAGGGGCAAAGAAGGCTGATCCAGGAACCCAAGCGAACTGAGCCCTTCAAACCTGCTGCGAGAGCCGCAACTTGAGCGATGGCGATGACGATCACGAGCGGCTTAATAATAATCATCTCTTCCAAACCTGTCTGGACAGCCATAACTTGAACGATGGCGATGATTATCACGAGCATTTTAATAATCATCATCTTATCTAATAGCATAGTAGATAAATGCCTTTGTTCCTAAAAGAGCCTGAAAAAAAAGACTGCATAGATCATTAAAGTGCATAAGTACGAATTAACGGTCCAGACAATCCAGAATAACTGTGGGGGTCGTCCGCGTGTTTGACAGAGCAGAAGTAACAAAAGAATACTAACCACATGGATGGCAAAGAGAGGAAAAATTTTCTGTACGTGGTGTGTGAAGTCGCTCCATGATATTATTGGTCCCATGCCGGTAAGGTAAATACCGAGAAGAATCAAGGGGCAAAGAAGGCTGATCCAGGAACCCAAGCGAACTGAGCCCTTCAAACCTGCTGCGAGAGCCGTAACTTGAGCGATGGCGATGACGATCACGAGCGGCTTAATAATAATCGTCTCGTCCAAACTTGTTGCGACAGCCGCAACTTGAGCGATGGCGATGACGATCACGAGCATTTTAATAATCATCATCTTGTCTAATAGCATCGTAGATTAATGCCATATAAACGCATAGCTGTGCAAATTCGCTATGCAACGTTCCTTCTTTTTCGCCACAACAACGGTAGGGCTATCACTGTTAGCCATAATGATGATGGCTCTGGAATAATATTTATGGGTTGTATGCCGGCAGTGGCGAAGCTGGAAGTATAAACGGAAGGGGTGGTACTTGACCCATTCAAGTCAATGGCGATCAGTGCGTCTGCTTGCGTAGGGTCAGATGTGGCGAAAGGTATCTGATGACTATCGAGCAGGAAAAAAGAGAATGAATCCGGACTGCCGCCCAAAGCCGTATTTGATCCCAAATCCAACTGATAGGAGAGTGTGGTGCCGAAAGAGCTCATGCTCTGTAGCCATTCGTTGAAGAACTGGGTATCGCCCAAAGAAAGGGGGCCTGGCACCAGGATTCCCGATACATCGCCGCTCTGTGAAAAAGAGCCGAGTGTGCTGTCGGAGTTGAAGCTGCTGATGACCGCAGAGTTGCCTGGTACAGGCGAACCGGCCGCGAAATCAAAAGCGATGAATCCGCTTTGTCCGCTCAATGGGATTGTATCCACTGTAATCAGAAAAGGAACGGCATAAACCGGACCGGACAACCATGCTTCAATGAGCAGTACGATTGCTAAGAGTCTCGATTTTTTCATATTTCCTCCACTATAGGACGGTTCATTCTCACTCTACTTAAGGAACCCCTGCTGTTCGCCAAACCGTTGCAATGTAACCAATGTTTGTCCGCGTGGGATTTAGGAATTGCAATGTAAGAGTGATGCTTTGGCCTGGCTGTAGATTGAGTCCATCTGAACTTAGTGGGAGAGTGATATAAGGGGTCCCCATCTGAATGTTTTGGGTGATACCAGATTGGTTGACCAGGTTGACTCCCGCCGGCAACCCGCTGATCAGCAGATAGAGCGGACCAGGCGCCGGTATGGGCTCGTTATTGGTCATGGACACGCTCTGGACAAAGAAACCCTTCGTGCGATCAAGACGGAAGCCGCTCTCTTGAATGGAGAACTGAGCGCTGACATCTTCCGGTTGCAGGGGATTAACCGGGTCTTCCACGACAAAAGCGGCAAAGTCCTTGAGTCCAGAGTTGGAGGCGGTAACAACGGCTGTCCCACTACCCATAATCTGATAGATACCTTCGTTATTGACCTTGACTACTGCGGGGTTCGTTGTTTGGTAGGATGTCCCGGTAACGGAAGAAGTCATATCGTACTCGATGGGTCCATCGTAAGTGCCCATGAGGGCAAGGGACTCCGATGGATTGGTAGTCGGAAGCGTGATACGGAAGTTCTTCTGCCGGAACGCGATGTCAATCGGGGGCGTTGCGGGTCTTACGGCTATAGT
Organism: Nitrospirae bacterium CG2_30_53_67; assembly: GCA_001873285.1. NCBI lineage: Bacteria > Pseudomonadati > Nitrospirota > Nitrospirae bacterium CG2_30_53_67. The sequence goes on along the minus strand of MNYV01000111.1, from coordinate 6,231 downwards.
GATGGGTGCGCCAAGTATGGGGATGTTATTCGTATCCGTGATGTCGGGTGTCAGGATGAGGGGTCCGGCGAAAAAGTCCGGGATCACAAAGATAGCCTGATACTGTGTGCCATCGTAGTTTGTCCCCTCCAGTTCCCCGAACCCCTCCGTCATATCGACTGCGATGTTGTTCGCAATGAGAGGCGGGGTCAGCTTGACCGTGATGTTCACGGTGTCGCCCGGAGCGAAAATCCGGCCATCCGCAGGCGAGATCATTTGTACGCGGCTATCCGGGACAGATGCCTGTTGCAGGGCGGCTGCGAAGCGCTGATTGATAGCGGAAGCTGCGGGTTGTAAGGGGCCTCCGGGACCGCATTGATTGGAATAATCTTGCTGGTCCTGCGCGGCGCCTCTGCCGGGAACAGTGATCGGGACACCCGAGCCGCTGGAACCGATACCTGGGAAGCTGTTTTCAAAGATAGAGGGAGGACCATCCAGCAACTGGTAGGCTCGGGTCGCTACGGATGATGAACTGAGGACGCCGTTTACAAAAAAAGGGCCTGAGTGAATGACATCAGGAAAATTGATACCCGCAAGTCCACCTTGTTGGCTGCTGAGGGCTACGATAGTGTCGTTGCCCTGTCGGAATCGGAATCCATTGATGATGTCTTGCGGGAAGATGAATTCTCTCTGATCGCACGAGAACAATATATTCCTGTGGAGACAGCGCGTATTTGTGAGCGTTCCTTCAATATTTCCAATTCCCAAAACACCTCCAAAAAACTTAGCCGACACTGCGTCGTAAGTACCTACGGCAGGTCCACCGGTTCCAGTAATAGATTGCCCCAAGATCGTGGTTGGATTGTTTAGTCCCTGTAGAGCTGGGCTGTTTTCGGCAAGGTCACACACCGCTCCGCCATCTGGAGCATAACCTGTGATGCTTCTAACGGCTTTATCAGCCTCCGTCGCGTTTACGCGGTGGAGCGCGGCGACCAAATTGGCAAATGTGCTGCCGCTGTGGGGAGTATCCAGCGTGAGGAGCCGGCGAATGTCGCCCTTGCCGAAATTGTCCGGACGCTGGAATGTATTGCTTCCTATGTAGAGCCTGGTCAAGATGCCGCCCATGCTATGGCCGATCACGTCCGTTTGTGTGACAGCATATCCTTTGGCGCGGGCGTTATCGATAGCGCGCTTCACAAAGTCCTGTACGCGGGGAAAATTGTTGGAAAAACCGGCCCCATTGGTGGCTTCGTAGTCAGCCACGTAGGTAGTGTGAAAAGGATCGTCCTTGGGTATGTAGATGCCAGACCAGGCGCTTCCTTTACTCCAAATACCGTGAACCAGAAGAACAGGCGGCCGAACGATCTGTGTTTGAGCGCGGAAACTGCTCGTGTTGCCATTGCCAATCGAGGGGGTGAAGGTAAACTCGATTTCGAGCGGTCGGAAACTCACGGTATCGCCAAAGGAATCGGGCGCTTTGTAGTAAGTGAAACCGTATTCGCGGCCGGATACGGTTTGCGTTTGCACTACGCTGTCCTGAAGCGCCCCCTGATCGAAATTCGATTGGGAGGTAATTTGAAAACAGACGGTACCGGGCAGGCCGGAGATGGTGCGCATCAGAAATTGGCTGGCGCCATCTGCCGAAATGCCGTTTCTTACCGTACTGCCGCAACTCGCAAGAACCGCCGCGTCGGTAGAGAGATCGTTGCTTGAATCGCTAACCCGGCAGTGGTTGACGGGAGGGTTGGCATCAACAAACTTTTGATTGCCGGCCTGGTTGACGTCCCATGCACCGAGAGGAAAGGCACTTTGAACAAAACCGGATGTTAGTGGCGTGATGCGGAGTTGTGTGGCTCCCACGCTAATCCCAAATATTGAGAATGGATTGCTATAAGTTTGCCCTTCCGGGATGAAAACCTTCGGCAGGAAAGCTTGTTTGATGTCGCCAGCAGCGGCGATGGAAGGGTTGTCTGAGCTCAGTTGGAAGGTTGCTCCGCCCTTTGGCGCAGGCTGAAAAATCACAACGTAAAGGCTTATCTGGTGCGAGACAGGGACGGAGATAGAGTCCAACAAACCGTTGTAATTTGGGCAGGTGGTCGCCGCATTTGCGGCCATAGGCAGGATATGTTGCGGGTTTGGAATTGTGGAAATTCCCACAGACTGTCCTGCAAGCGCCAAAGCAGGCGCCGACGAAACCATAAATATGATCGAGCAGATTGGAATAATTGTAGCTTGAAGCCACCCAAAACGAACCCTATTTGGTGATCTCATGCAAAATCCCCCTCTATGACGCCACCTTCGGCAGTCCGACTTTCCGTTGATATGGATCCAAAACCTTCCAAATCGAGCATGACGGGAATTCACATTACGAAACTGGGTTCCTCATATCAAGGCCTTGTCAGAAGTGCCGTTGAGGATAACGTAAAACCGGCTCCGCCTTGGATCGAGAAACTAATCCTCTCCGCTCATGTCTCTCTTTGTGCGTTATGAAGGGTCTCGAAATAGAATGGACATTGATTTTAAAATCTCCTCTATGAGCCGTTGGCTCCCTATGGGCCGTTGGCCCACGGGCCAATAGGCAACGAGCCATAGGCCCTCGCCCCTCTTTTCCAAAGGGGGGAAAATTCCTCCCGGCATCTGCCTTGAGCGCAGTCGAAGGGGCAAAGGGAGGTGAGAGCCTGCCCTCGAATGGGTTTATCGGGGGAGGGAGATCAAAAAGATGCTCTTCCTTACGTTTCCCCCTTGAAAAAGGGGGGCAAAGGAATCAAGAAAAATGAATTTTTAAGGTTTGGCGCCAATATGTGATCACGAATATAGATTTGGTCCCCGTTGATTCACGATTCAGGGCAGCGCCTCGGCCGCATCACTCAGGGTTTGTTGATTTGTTCATTTCGGTGGCTCGCTCCAGCGAACAAGTGAACCATGTCCCCTTTGGGTTCCATCTCATTTCTTGGGTCCTTTGAACCGCAGTCGTACGCGGTTTTCATCCACGACTGCTAAGCCGCGTTGAAGACGCTCCAATAAACCGGATGTGACCAACCGTTTGGCAGGCTCTTTCAAGACAGCCCAGCGCTGATCCCGAAGGCGGAAAACCACAATGCCAGCGTGCGATCCGAACGGAAAGGTCCGGATGTTCCCAAAATCAACATCAAATGTGATCAATAGACGATTCTCTTCTGTAGCCTTTTCCAAGAGCAGGGCATCACTTGCTCCCGAAAGGTTTTCTTCAGAAACGGTGGACACATTATAACCTTCTGACAGGAGCATTTCTGCGAGAGCAGTAGGCATGTTCTCATCCAGTTTGATGTTCATCAGGAAACCTCAGTATGAAGGGGCTGGATCTCTTCTTCGTGGGCCAACCAGGCAGCATAAGCGAGTGCGGCGTGAATGTCGTCTTGCTTAATGGCCGGATATTCCCTGAGGATTTCCTCCACGGATTCACCCGCTTTTAGATAGTCGAGAATGACGGAAACCATAATTCTCGTTCCCTTAATGCAGGGTTTTCCATGACATACGCTTGTGTTTATGGAAATTCTTTCCCTCCAATCCTTCCCGGCCATAATTACACCTCCTATCGTGCCAAGAGAGGCACATTGATCTTATCAAAACTTGAACCCATCAATACCCGCCGCCTCACGACGCATCCCGCAATCCATTCATATTCACCGATCATCATAAAAAGGATACGCAACAAAAGATAGCACAATTATTTGACACTGACCAGAAATTTTTACAGGGAGCATCCCGGGGGAGTGAACCTTCAGAATTATCGATCATTCCATAATTCAATAGACGTTTTCTTGAAAAATCTCCCCTCACCTCTGGTTCCCCCTCTTTGTAAGGAGGGGAGGTGAATGGTGAGGAGGGAGATCAAAAAAACGATCTTCCTTGCGTTTCCCCTTTTGAAAACTTGTCCTCGAATGATTTTATCGGGGAAGGGGGTAGGGCGGATTTAGAAAGATCATGTCGTTAATATGATTATGATGGAAATCATGGCCGAAGAACCCTGGCAAGGAGAGATGTGGCCACGTTTAGGTGCTCTTCCGGGCTGAGCATGGGTCCCAGAAGCTGGGCCAGCCCTCCACGGTTCACCAGGCGGTCGTCGTAAAGCGCGTGCGGGCATCGCCGCCGGAGTTCAGTGAGGATGGTGATGAAGTTTGCCGCACGGGACGGCTGCATGGCCGGGCCGAGGGAGTCATAGAGCACGCCGCACTCTCTGAAGACGAGCGCAGGCCCGCCTTTGGAGTAGAGATGGAAAAAACCTTCCCGATCTTCAGTCGTGGTCTCCCGAATACTTTTCTCGGACTTGGTGATGCTGAGACCGCTCGTCATCAGCGCCCGGCCTATGTCGAGCTTCCGTTTCTCAATCGTCTTGGTTTCGGTCTTTCGGACGATAGAGGTCCCTCGCAATATCAGGTCTATATCCCGGAAGGCAACCTCCAGGCTCTTTTCCTGACGTGATTCGGCATGGATCCCCTGGTCGGAGAACTCGAACCTCCGCACGATGAATCGTGAGGCATCGGACTCAATCGCATTCTGTGACAGGATCATGGCCGTGAATCCTGCGGCACGGAGTTTCCGAGCGGACTCCTCGGCCTGCCTGATCTCCGCAAAGCCGGCAACCACCGATGGCCCCCCGCCCGGAACGTTAAGTCGAAGACGGGCCTCATAGACCGTGGTCCCCAGTGCCGAGGCCAGGGCCAAGGCGGGGGCTTCCTTGTCTCCGGTCAGATTGTGGATGGCAACGATATGCATAAGTAACCCTTATGACTCCGGATGTTATACTCAACGTTTTAAATGATTGCGCATTATCTCCAAAGCATATTATACAGAACGACCGAAGTATTAGGCTGTTTGTCATTGTCCGGCTTGACCGGACAATCCAGTTTGACTGGCTGGATTCCCCGGTCGAGCCGTGGAATGACGACGGGGATCGGGTAATGACAAGGTGTCGTTGACTTATGACGCCATGTATAGATCATCCCTTGTTATACAGTCTTATTCATCTCTGTCGCCATCATTTGAAGCGCCGTGTCTCTTTACAATCATACAAAAAATTACACCCCCGTACAATCTAATTTCCTATATCCGGTTTTGAAACCGGGTTCTTCTCCTTCCAGAGACGCCCGTCGTAGCTTTCCATCATCACCGAGCCGTCCTCCCTCCCTCTGAAGTAGTTCGGGCCGAGGGGGACCTTGCCGTAAGGGGTATCAAGCACGTACTGCGGGATGGCGAATCCGCTGGTTCGGCCCCGGAGGGCCCGGACAAGCCCCATGCCCTGCTCTATGGTCGTTCGGAAGTGGGCCGTGCCGGAGACGAGCTGGCACTGGTAGAGATAGTAGGGCCTGACCCGGATACGGATCAGTCTCTCCACGAGATCCTTCATCACCGGCGCTGTGTCGTTGACCCCCCGGAGCAGCACGCTCTGGTTCAGCACGGGGATTCCGGCCTCTGCAATCCTGACGCACGCCTCAGCCGAATCTTTGGTGATCTCTCTGGGGTGGTTGAACTGCGTGCTGATCCAAAGGGGCTGGAACTTCCTGAGCATCCTGAGCAGGTTGTTGGTGATGCGCTGCGGGAGCGTGCAGGGAAGCCGGGTCCCGATCCTTACAATCTGGATCTGATCGAGCTCACGGATCTTTAAGAGGAGTTCCTCCAGAAAACCGTCTTCGTAGACCAGAGGGTCTCCTCCGGTCAGGAGCAGGTCCCGTATCCCCGGATTCAATGATACCGCATCCAGCACAGAGGCGATCCGGTCCCAGCTCGGTGGGTTTTGGTGATCGCTTTGGAACCGGTCCCTTCTCAGGCAGTGCCTGCAGAGACTCGGGCAGAACGAAGAGACGCACCAGGCTGCACGGTCCTCATAGACCCGGATCAGCCCGGGTGCGGCCTCGTGCTCCTTCTCCAGGAGGGGGTCGGCATATCCCAGATGGTCATTCAGTTCCTCAGGTGAAGGAAGGAACTGACGCCGGATCGGGCAGTGGGGATCATCCGGGTCCGCTATGGAAAGAAGGTACGGGGTCACTGCAAAGGGGAGCCTCTCCCCATGCTCTTTGAGCCAGGAGATGCAGGCATCATCAAGGTTCAGGAACCGTTTCAGCTCATCAGGCTCTCGTACCCGGTTCCGGATCTCCCCCTTCCAGACCTCATCCTCATTGGGTATCAATGCCCGGCCCTTGGGCTTCCTCCGGGCGCTCCTCCCCGTCATATCCATGCTGTACCGTTTCATGGCCTGCCCCACGAGAGCACGGA